>CAXYZP010000247.1:0-3121 GCA_964293175.1 uncultured Sphaerochaeta sp. | reverse complement strand
ATTGTATTTCCCAATGCCTATGCTCCCCCGCGTTATAGAACGCGTTTCAATGCTCTTGCGTACATTTCTGGGGGATCGGGATCAGCCTTGGCTCCAAGTCTTGGCGGGTTGTTGTTGCTCAATCAGAGTTATTCTTTCCTATGGGTCCTCATGGCTTTGATTTGTCTTGCTCTGGCTGTGATGTATCTTGGTTTAGATCGATATTTACAGAGATAACTGTTGGTGGGAACAGGAAAATCTTTAGGCTGTGGTTGCAAACGATTCCTTATTGGTTTATCATTGATACTTGGGAAATCCTATTAGGATTTTTTTATTTTGCATAGGGTGGCCCAATCGGGTCACATCAAATATTGTTTTATGGAGTGTCAAAATGGGTAACAAAAAAATGGTTACTATTGACGGAAACACTGCTGCTGCGCATATTGCATATGCCTTCAGTGAGGTAGCCGCAATCTATCCTATCACCCCCTCTTCACCTATGGGTGAATATGCTGATTCTTGGGCCAGTACTGGTCGAGAGAATCTTTGGGGCAAGAAGGTAGAGATCATGGAAATGCAATCAGAGGCGGGTGCAGCAGGTGCTGTTCACGGTGCTCTGGCAGCTGGTGCGATGACCACCACATTCACTGCAAGTCAGGGATTATTGTTAATGATTCCAAACATGCATAAGATCGCAGGAGAGATGATACCAACAGTGTTCCACGTCTCTGCACGATCACTTGCAGCTCAGTCTTTGTCAATTTTTGGCGATCACGCTGATGTAATGTCCTGCCGTAACACCGGATTTGCAATGACTTGCGCATCCAGTGTACAGGAGACTATGGATATGTCTTTGGTTGCGCACCTTGCAACCTTGGAATCACAGGTTCCTTTCATGAGTTTCTTCGATGGTTTTAGAACCTCCCACGAGCTGCAGAAGGTCGAGGAAATTTCCTACGACGAAATCAGACCGTTGGTGAACGAAGAGTATGTACGTCGTTTCCGCAATCGTGCACAGAGACCCGAGAAACCAATGCTCAAGGTCGCAGCACAGAACGAAGACGTTTACTTCCAGGGCCGTGAGACTGTCAACTCCTACTACAACGCCATCCCCGAGATGGTGCAGAAGTACATGGACCAGGTTGCAAAAGTAACCGGTCGCGCTTACCACCTCTTTGACTATGTCGGTGATCCTAATGCAACTGACATTGTTATTGTTATGGGTAGTGGTGCTGATACCATGGAGTGGGCAACTGAGTATATCAACAAGAAGGGCGGCAAGACCGGCCTGTTGAAGATCCGTCTCTATCGTCCGTTCAGTGCAAAGCATTTTGTAGATGCCATTCCTCAGTCCGTAAAGCGCATCGCAGTGCTTGATAGGACCAAGGAGCCCGGTAGCCTTGGCGAACCTCTTTACCAGGATGTTATCACCGCCCTATCACAGATGGGTCGCAGTGGCATCAAGGTAATTGGCGGACGTTTCGGTCTTTCTAGTAAGGATTTCACTCCTTCCCATGCAAAGGCTGTCTACGACCACCTCGCTGGAGCCGCTTTCAGCCCCTTCACCGTCGGTATTAACGATGACGTGACCAACCTTTCAATTCCTGTGAATGAGAAGATCAACGTGTCTCCTGCAGACGTTGTTTCCTGCATGTTCTGGGGCCTTGGCTCTGACGGTACCGTCGGCGCTAACAAGAACTCCATCAAGATCATCGGTGACAATACTGAGCAGAATGCACAGGCATACTTCTCCTATGACTCGAAGAAGTCCGGTGGTATCACCATCAGTCACCTTCGATTTGGTAATAGCTCCCTTGATATGCCTTGGTTGATCGACCATGCCGACTTTGTCGCTTGTCACAACCCAGCCTATGTTGGCCGCTATGATATGCTTGGTCCTCTGAAAGAGGGTGGTGTATTCCTTCTCAACAGTCAGATTCCTTCTGATGAAGTCTTTGAGCACCTGACCCGTGATATGCAGGAAGAGATCATCGCAAAGAAGATCCGTTTCTACAACATCAATGCTCTTGAAATCGCAGAGGCTGCCGGTCTTGGTTCACGAATCAACACTGTCATGCAGGCTGCTTTCTTTAAGATCAGCAAGGTCCTTCCTGAAGATGAAGCAATTGATTTGATCAAGAAGTACATCCGCAAGACCTTCCTCCGCAAGGGTGAAGAAATTGTTAAGAAAAACTGGGATGCTGTTGATGGCGCTAGCGCTGCATTGCACCTGGTCAAGATTCCTTCCAAGATCACCAAGAGCTACGAACCAGCTCGCCTGATCCCAGAAGATGCTTCTGACTTCGCTAAGAACATCATGGAACCCATCATGCACCTTAAGGGTAATGATATTCCTGTTTCACAGATGTCCTTTGACGGCTTGCTACCTACTGGAACCGCAAAGTTCGAGAAGCGTGGTGTTGCTCCGTTTATCCCTCACTGGATTTCAGAAAACTGTATTCAGTGTAACCAGTGTGTACAGGCTTGTCCTCATGCTGCTATCAGAGCTAAACAGATTGATCCCGCTGACCTCGTTGGCGCTCCAGAGACATTCAATGTTCTAAAATCAAGCACCAAAAACACTCGTGATCTCCAGTATAAGATTCAGGTCTACACTGAAGACTGTGTTGGTTGTGGTGTCTGTATCGAGACTTGTCCTGCAAAGACCAAGGCTCTTGAGTTCAGCCCCATTGCAGTAGAAAGAGAAGCCGGTCAGTACGACAACTTCAAATTCTTTGAGGACCTTCCTTATGATGTCCTCGATGGTGCTGCTGAGACAACAGTTAAGGGTCTGCAGTTCAAGCAGCCTCTGTTTGAGTTCTCAGGTGCATGTGCTGGTTGTGGTGAGACTCCCTACGTCAAGATGGTTTCCCAGATCTGCGGTGATCGCATGATCGCAGCCAACGCGACTGGTTGTTCCTCAATCTATTCCGGTACATTCCCTACCACCCCATACACCGTTCGTCAGAGCGATGGCCATGGTCCTGCTTGGGGCAATAGCCTGTTCGAAGACAACGCTGAGTATGGTCTTGGTATGAGACTTGCTGTTGATTCCAACAGAAACCAGCTTAAGATTTACATCGATCAGCTTTTCGAGCTCGGCACAACCGATGCTTTTAAAGCCGCTATTGAGAAATCTCTT
>CAXYZP010000246.1:0-3152 GCA_964293175.1 uncultured Sphaerochaeta sp. | reverse complement strand
CAACAGCGGTGGCAAAGGTCCAGGCAAGGCCCATGTTCACATAGTAGTGATCACTATCCACTGCCTTGAGAAGTTTGAGCACCCTAGGGGTGTACTCATCTGTGAGGTAGCTGCTCATCATGGCGATGGTGGCAAAGCGGACGTCCCAGGGATTTGGTGAATCGAGATACCCTTTGATGAGCGGCCAGTATCGCAATTGGTCTTTCTTAGGTGCTGTGAAGGACGAACAGAGGCAGTCATTCGTTGCCCAGCTGTCATTATAGGCTAGGAGCTCTTTGAGATAGCTCGTATTAGTAAGGATATCCAGCTGTAAGAGGCCAAATACCTTATAGGCTAGGATGATCTCCTCGTAGCAGACAGAGGGGTAGAGAAAGAACTCATCGAGGAACGATGATCCTTCTGTTTTTACAAGCTCTTTTGCCAAAGCCGTTAGGTGAGGTACCCTGACACCTAGTATCGGCTTCGGCGAAACCTTGAGCTTTTCAGAGAATTTGGCATAGGAAGGCTCACTCATGTCCTTGAGCCTTCCTAGGAGAGTGTCTTGTCTCATAGACCCATGCGTTTGACAAAACGCATCAGGTTATCGACTGTCTTCTCCATATCCTGATGGGCACGTGTCTTGGCGATCTTGAAGTCAACAGCAAGACGGTTAATGCTAAAGATGCCACTGACACCCTCATCGTAAGCGCCATCAACATCGTCAGAGATGTCTCCGACCACTGCTACGACCGGGACATTGGCCTTTTTTGCCCTTCTGGCAACACCAATAACCACCTTGCCTCTGAGTGATTGGCTGTCGATCTTGCCCTCTCCTGAGAGTACAAGATCTGCTGTTTTTAGTAGGTTATCGAAGTTTACGGTATCAAGCACTGTCTCGATGCCCATCTGCAATGTGGAACCGAAGAAGGCCGCCATACCGCCTCCCATGCCCCCAGCTGCACCGGACCCAGGGATCTCCTGGACATCGAGGTTACAATCACTTTGTATCACTCCAGCCAGACTTTTCAGGTTTGCATCGAGGGTCTTCACCATTTCAGGGTTTGCACCCTTCTGTGGTCCAAAGATATAGGCAGCGCCTTTTGTCCCGTAAAAGGGGTTGTCTATATCACACATCGTGGTGATGGAAATCCCTTGTAGAGCCTTATCGAGGCCAGAGCAGTCTATGGATGCGACCTGATGAAGCGTCCCACCGGTAGGGATGAATGTGGTGCCTTCTTTGTCCTTGAACACGACGCCACAAGCTGCAGCAGAGCCACACCCACCGTCATTGGTAGCACTTCCACCCAGACCCACTATGATCTCCTTACAACCACTCTTGGCAGCAGCGAGAATGAGTTCACCAACCCCATAGGTTGTCGTTCGGTCAGGGAAGAGATCGTCGCCAACAAGTGGAAGACCTGCACATGCGGCCATCTCGATGATTGCAGTACTGCCTTTGACCACTCCATAGAAGCTTTCCATAGGTTTGCCGAAAGGACCCTGAACGCTCAAGGTTCGTTTTTCACCACCCAGTGCCTGTAAAAATGCGTCAACACTCCCTTCACCACCATCGGCTACGGGAATTTGCTTTACCTGTGCATCGGGATAATGGTTCTTGATAGCTTTGTCCATGATGCTGCAGATCTCTTCGGAACTCATGGTTCCTTTAAATGAATCGGGGATCAAGAGAATGTTTTTCAAAGTAGGCTCCTATAAATACAAGCAGCTACCCTTGTAGGGGAAGCTGCTATGGTGCTAGTGGAGGCTCACGCCTCCGGCTTCTCATCTATCTTACAACAAAAATAGAGAGATAATCCAGATGAAAATCATAGATGCCAGACCCATGAGCAAGGTGACCATGGTTTGTGTCTTATAGCCATCTTCAGGCTTCATCTCTCCAAAGTTGGTAACAACCCAGAAATAACTGTCATTTGCATGGGAGACTGTCATTGCTCCGGCTCCAATGGCCATGACAGTAAGCACAGCTGCCATCGGGGAGGTGAGACCAAGGCCGGTCATCATAGATCCGCTGTCAACAAAACTACCCATGATGCCTGCAGTGGTGGTGATGGCCACAGTGGAGGATCCCTGAGCTGATTTGAGGATGGCAGAGATGAGAAAGGGGAAGAAGATTCCGACCATGCTCAAGGCAGCGGCATTCTCCTTCATATATCCTACAAAGCCTGCACTGCTGATTACCTTTCCAAGCACACCACCGGCGGCTGTGATGAAAAGGATTGGACCGACGACTTTCAAGGTGTCGGTAGTCATGACGTTGAACATTTTCATCTTGCCACTTTGGGCAAGCAGGATGATACCGAAGATAAGGCCTACAGTCAGGGCGATGATGGGACTTCCTATGAACTTGCTGAAGGTTGCCATGTTGCCGCTCCAGCCCAATGCACTGGCAAGAGAGCCAAGAGCCATACAGAGGATTGGAATAAGAATCGGTGCAATAGCCATGAAGCCATTGGGAAGGTCTCCAAAGCTCTTGAGCAGTTCGTCATAATCCTGACCTTCGAGATCCTCGTTCTCCTCATCGGCACTCTTGATCCGCTTGCCGATATAGTTTGCATAGAAGTAAGCAATGACCAGGGACGGGATCGATACGATAGCGCCCAGTACAATGACCATGAATAGGTTATCGCCAATTCCCAGGGTCCCTGCTGCTGCGATCGGACCTGGGGTGGGGGGAATAAATACGTGGGAGGTGTACAGACCTGCTGAGAGTGCCACAGTCATGGCAACAGAGGAGAATTGGGTCTTTTTCCTCAAGGCTCTCCTAATGGGGTCCAGGATGACAAATCCGCTGTCACAGAAGACCGGGATGGATACGACCCAGCCCATTATCTCCATGGCCAGTTGGGGGCGTTTCTGCCCGACCAGGCGCACCACCATTTCTGCAAGCTTTAGGGCGGCCCCGGTCTTTTCAAGGATAGTACCTATAAGGGCGCCAAGGATGATGACTATACCGATGCTGCTGAAAATGCCGCTAAATCCGGAGCCGATGGTGTTCGGAATATCCGCTAACGGAATGCCGACTACGATGGCAAGGATGAGTGATACCCCCATGAGTGCTAGGAAAGGGTTCACATTCCATTTCGAGATTGCCACGATCATAATTGCGATTGCAATGATGAAGGTAATGATAAGTGCTATACCTGACATGTTTT
>CAXYZP010000245.1:0-3235 GCA_964293175.1 uncultured Sphaerochaeta sp. | reverse complement strand
TGGGGTTTCTTTATGAAGGACTTGAAGGTGTTCAATTGGCTTCTGGCACTCATGAGCTATTTCCTTACCAAATGGCCTGCAGAAACCCTGCAGGCCATACTGTAATTACAGTGTTTAGTAGATGTACTGATTGAGGAATTCCTCGACTTCAGCACGATTTTCAAAGCAGTAATCTCCATCCTCTTCAACCAGCAAAGGCTGCCAGGTGGTAAAGGGGAAGTCGATGTCATCCTGAATAGGGTTGCTAGGATTGGCACTGTAGGTACCGACATCAGAGCCCCAAGGTGCAAAGCCTTCAGGACTGTACAGGAACTCGATGAACAGCTTTGCAGCATGAGGATTAACCGCAGAGCGGGTCATCAGGGCATACAGGCTGTAATAGAATCCACTGAAAGGCTCCATGGTCATCGCTGGCTTAAGAGCAAGGTTCTTGCTGGTTGCATACCGAGCCTTGGAGAAAACAAAGAGACCGACAGGAGCGTTATCACGCTTTGCGTTCTGGCCCTTGATCCCTACGTTCTCGGCGATGTTGGTATCACTGGTGCCGACGATAAGGTCGTTCTCATAGATAGCCTTGATCCACTCATATCCTGCATTGGGAGTGGTAAGGACAATGTCCTTGCCAAAGTAGGACTTGTAGGCTTCGGCAATCTTAGCAGACCACTCGGGGCTTGTGCACATGGTCAAGAAGTTAGCGTTCACACCCTCTTGGAACGGGTTCTTGAACTGCAGCAGGCTCTTATACTTTGAATCGGCAAACTGCCAGATATTGGTATAGGGGGAGCTTGAAAGATTTTCATCATTGAAGATGAATACCTTGTTGATGGCAAACACCTGCAGGGGACTCTGCATAGAAGAGGGAATGACACCGGTCAAGGTTGGGGGGACATAGTTATACAGGTATCCGGGCTTGATAAGCTCGCCTACAAGTCTACCGGCATCCTGGGCAAGAACAAAGTCTGCTCCTACGACACCAGCCTGTGCTTCCTTGGAAACCTTTTCGATCAGTTCAAAATCCTTGAGGTTAGAGCTGATAACTTCGATACCGTACTTTTCGGTAAAGGCTACGGCAGCCTTGGCTATGCGACTAGAGGTAGCATAGACGACGACCTTTCCCTCTTCCTTGGCACGGGCAACCAGTTCATCATGGGTGAGTTCCTCGATGACCGGAGCGGGGGCAGCAACCGGAGCTTCTTTAGAGCCAGTAGCAAACACAGAGGTTGCCAACAGGGTGGCTACCATGAGTAAGGCAAGCAGTTTTTTCATACATTTCTCCTATTTTTCTTCTCGAAACAAAGTAATTAGAAGATAAGTATACCATAATTGTAGGTATTCTCAATAACGAACCATAGAATAGATTAGGCTTTTATTGCACAACTAGAGCAATGCAAGCAGAGAAATGGTACCTGTGCATGAAAAAGGGGAGGTTGCCCTCCCCTCTGACTAGATCTTCAAGAACATTTTTTCCTTGATAGCATCAAGGTTCTCATTACCAATTACGTTGGCCTTTCGTGTCCCCTCGACTATGATCTCCTTCACCTCATCCATATGGCTCTCATAGTATGCCCTCTTCTCCCTCATCGGGTCGAGAAGGTTGTTCAACACTACGTTCAAGCGCTTCTTGCACTCAAAACAACCAAGTTTTGCAGAGGTGCACCCTTCATAGATTTCAGGAGCCTCCTCAGGGTTGAATATCTTGTGATACTTGTAGATGTTACAGATCTCGGGATGACCGGGGATATCCGTAGTAACCCTGGCCGGGTCGGTCACTGCTTTGCGGACAAGCTTCCATACCTGCTCAGGAGTATCGGAGAGATAGATGGCATTACCCATGCTCTTGCCCATCTTGGCATTACCGTCGAGGCCACTGAGCCTGCCTACCTGGCTGAGCTTCACCTGTGGCTGGGTAATGGAGGTGCCATAGAGCTTGTTGAACTTACGTATAATCTTACGAGAAAGCTCAATGTGGGGAACCTGGTCCTCACCAACAGGTACAAGGTCAGCATTACAGAATGAGATGTCTGCAGTCTGGCTTACCGGGTACCCTAAGAATCCGTAGGTAAGATCCTCATAGCCATAGTTCTGAGCCTCAGTCTTGATAGTCGGGTTATGCCTAAGCTGGTTTACCGTAACTATCATGGAGTAGAAAATGGTAAGTTCAGCAATTGAGCTGACCTGTGACTGCTGGACAAAAGTTACCTTGTTGGGATCAAGCCCGACAGAGAGGTTATCGATGGTCACATCATAGATACTGCTGTTGATAAGCTTGGGATTGTTAAAATGGGTGGTAAGGGCTTGGACATCAGCAAGAAGAATGAACTCCTCATAGATATCCTGCAATTCAAATCGTGATTTCAACGAACCCACATAATGCCCCAAATGGAGTTTTCCAGTAGTCCTATCACCTGTCAGTATTCTCTTTTTGGTTTCCACAACCTACTCCTTGTCCGTTTTTTCAGATTCATTCCCAGAAGTGCTCCCCTGTAGGTTGAACACGCGTACCATCGTGTGCTGCATACTACAGGAAGGGCACTCAGCAGGAGCCGGATGCTTTTCGATCGATTGCACCAATTCTACATGGGCATGACAATTTTGGCATTCATATTCATAACTAGGCATATGGTATCTCCTCTTCTATAAGACCCCGGTCAAACCTTGCTTTAACAACAGCATCTGCTCTTCGCTTACAGGCATCTCTACTAGTGAAACAAGATCATCATCGAGTAAAAACATCAATTTCAATTCGGCAATCTTAAAAGGAATCTTTTCCTTCTTCAATCTTGCCAAGTAGCCGCTACGCACCATCTGAGAGACAGTGGTCGCAAGCTTTGGAGTTTCCATCTGGATGAACGCATCAATGGTATAGATGCCCCCCTTCTGATGGATAAGTAACAACACCTCTTTAGCCTGTTGAAATACAGACTGCGGAAGATTGAGCCCCAGATCAAAGAACGTCTCAGGCTCAAAGGCATACAGCGCGATAGAAGCATTTGCCATCCTGAGCGCAATCTCATCAGTAATGAACCTCTGACGAGCCTTATAGGACACATAGGCACTTTCATACGAGCCGTTGGTAAAAAGAAGCTCATCATTTTTCGGAGTGTACAAACTCAATGGGCCTTCCTTCTGTGTAAACCAGGAAAGTCCCTCAGCATTGCCTTTTTGGGACAATGCCCTTGTGTACATCATCCCTGTATTGAGCAAAAACCTTGGATAATCACCCTCAACCACCCCA
>CAXYZP010000244.1:0-3243 GCA_964293175.1 uncultured Sphaerochaeta sp. | reverse complement strand
TATCACAGTATAGCACAGGGTATTTAGAGACCATACTACATGCAGATGACAGAAGCATCTGAAAGGAATAAGTACGAAATCATCCCCCAAGATTCAAGTTCCTTGTAAAGCTCCGGAATGATACATACAACGCCTCACTACTAATACAGAAAAGTGACCAATTTTTATACAATTTTGCTATTATGTCACTTTTTACCCTTCTTGTATGTTTATTAGGTATCAGTGTGTGTAAAACTCACCAATACCTCTAAAGGAAGGTACTCCATGAAAAGACAAAGTTTTACTATAACGGTTTTTATTATTATACTGCTTCTCGGTTTATCACCCCTCTCTGCACGAGAAAACAAACTTACAGTAGGATTCCAAGCTGGTTTTGCAGCTACAGGAGTTGTTGTTGATGTAGGGGTAGGCCCGATCTACCTGAATGCAGGTATCAACTATCCTCTTGGGTACACCTATATTGCTGCCAGTTCAGGTGCAGGAGAAGACGCATTTCCGAAGGTTGCCACCTTTACCCTTGATGTTTCCACAGCTTTTTCCCTAAGCGAAAGCTTTGATCTAAAAATAGGACTTGGCGGCATTCTCCTTACTGACTTCGGCCCAGCAATGGGAGGGCTGGTCGGTCCGGTACTCAAAGGTGAGTATTGGATTCCCAACAAGAACATGGGCCTTTTCCTCAATATCAATATACCGGTCATGCTCTTTGGTGTCCTAATAGATGATGTAGGGGGCGAGACTAACGCTGGAGTCGATTTCAATCCTCTCTACCCACTCTTTGGCCTTTTAACGACTTCGGTAGGAATGCTCTTCAGCTTCTAGGGGTAAGGACGCTACATCCTATATCCCTTTCATATACTATGTGCCCTGCATTCGTGTAGGGCACATTTGTATTCTTTCTATACGAGAAATACCTATCACCATAATTTCCACTGTAGAGATTCCAACTCAAGAGAAGCCATCGCATTGCGATGGCTTCTCGGTGTGAGTAAGTTTAGATAGAGCTTTGGCCAATTGGCCTCTGCTCTAGCGAGTGATCCAGTACTGCTTGGGAACAGGGTTTGCACCTTCCCAGATGATCTGACGGAAGTGTACAGGGTCAGTATTGCCTTCACTGTTGACAAACATTACTTGGCTGTCCTCGTTCAGATCCAAGGCCTTTCTCAATTCCTCAAGCTCTGAATACTGCATGGTGGCGGCAAAAGCACCGAGAGTCACTGCCCCACTCTCGCCACTGAGAACAAACGGGTCGCCGTTAAGGGGGGTTGCATAGACACGCATACCCTTAGCAGCAATAAAGTCAGGCACCTTCATAAAGCAATCGGCATTCTCTTTGAGAATTTCCCATGCGATAGGAGAAGGGTCTCCACAGGAAAGGCCTGCCATAATGGTATCAAGATCACCCTTCACTGAGTGTGGGTTGCCATCATCAGCCTCTGCGCTCTTAAACAAGCAGTCAGCCTGGTCCGGTTCGACCACGATGCATTTGGGAGCATCCTGACCAAAGAGAGCATGGTAATAACCGATAGCTGAAGCTGCTAGGGCTCCAACTCCGGCTTGGATGAAGATGTGTGTGGGTTTGATCAGGCCAACACCACCGAATTGCTCCTGGGCTTCGGTATACATGGTCAGATACCCTTGCATGATCCAAGTAGGGATCTCGGTGTAGTTGTCCCAGCTGGTGTCACTGATGATCGTCCATCCATTGGTCTTTGCATCTTCAGCAACCTGACGCACTGCGTCGTCATAGTTACCGTCAACGACGACAACTTTTGCACCGTTGCTCTTGATAGCATCGATTCTTCTGGTGCTGGTCTCTGAATGTACATAGATGACACACTTGAAACCAAGCTTCTTGGCTGCCCATGCGATACCACGACCATGGTTTCCATCGGTTGCACTTGCAAAGACAAGGTCACCGACCTTTGCCTTCACTTCATCGGAAGCGAGGTAAGTAAAAGGAGTGTCCTCTCCGAGGATGCCAAGCTGCTTCTGCAAGTAGCGGTAGAGGGCAAAGGAACCTCCGAGCACCTTGAAGCTGTTCAACTGCAGGCGACTCGACTCGTCCTTGACCCAGATACCACCTACGCCAAACATAGAGGCAAGGTTGGGGAGGCCCTGAAGGGCACTCATCCTATATCCAGGAATCTGCTTGTGGAAACGACGAGCTTTCGTAGCTTCCTCCATTGAAAAAAGTTTAGTTGCAAGATCAACGTTCTTGACCTTGTGATCCCTCATAATCCATGAGATTCCAAGTGGGGTATCTGACATTCTATCCTCCGTATGATATAATTGATTAAATCTTTATTTTTCACTCTATAATCTACTTTATTCACAAATATTTCAATAGGTTATTGCTCATATGCCTAATACCATAAAAATATTTGCTGATTTTGAAATATTATTTCAAAATCTTATATGTACCGTAAAATTCCCTACATACTATATCTAGATACGTATGTAGTTTTAAAAAAACCAATACTGTAAGTATACATAACCAAGGCAAAAATGCAACACCCTGCAACACTTATTAAAAATACTAGCACGTTAATATACCCTTACAGGAAAGTTATATAGCTTATAGCAACATAAAACACATTACCACTCAGTGTTATTATTTTAGCACGTTACTCCTTCTTGAGAGCTAAAAAAGCAAGGAATAGGATGGATCAGTGATCGAATACAGAACACTACCCTCCTTCAGACCTTCAGAGAAAAGGATTTTCTTTTCTTTGGTCATGAAGATAGCCTCTACATCCTCTAGCGTGTTTATCAGAGCCATCCCATCCTCATAGCCAAGGGCATACAGAGAGGTCGAAAGAGCATCGGCAAGCAGGGAGTTTTTAGTAATGATGCTCACACTGGTGTAGTCACTCTTAACCGGGTAGCCTGTCTTGGTATCAAGGATATGGTGGTATACCTCGCCATCGAGTTCAAGAAAGCGTTCATACGGGCCGGACGTGACAAGAGTCTGATCCACAAGGGATAGAATCATGACATATTCACCTCTCAGAGCTTCAGGATCCTGCACCCCGATCTTCCAAGGCTTTCCATCGGTCTTGTTTCCTAGGGTCAGTACATTGCCGCCCAGGTTGACAATGGCGTGAGAGACCCCATGTTCATGAAGGACTCTGGCTACCTCATCGGCTGCATAGCCCTTGGCAATGCCTCCAAGGTCGAGGACCATACCTTCGTCCTTTAAAAATACAGAAAAATTCTCTGCATCGAGAACTACACGGTCATACC
>CAXYZP010000243.1:0-3243 GCA_964293175.1 uncultured Sphaerochaeta sp. | reverse complement strand
AATGCTTCGAGAGACTTGCTCTATGTCTTGTGTAAGGAGAGTAAGAATATCAAGGTATTCGCAATTCAGCAGGAGACAAACACCTTGACGTATTGCACAACTGTACCTCTTGCAGGATTCACCCCTTCCAAGGCTGCAATCTCTCCAAACAAGGAGACCATGCTGGTCGTTTCCGATACCAACAATCAGATTCTGATCTTCAGCATTCCGCAGTAGGGAGATCAAGCTGGAATCAGCAAATATGTAGAGCATCCCGAATAGAGGGATGCCCATCGAAACCAAATACTAACACAGGTAAGGGAGTGCAAATCAGCACTCCCTTACCTGTGTTTATATCGTTAATCCTACTCATATCCCTTTACACGAAATACACCCGGCTTATCGCTAAGCCGGGTGTATCTTGTACGAGAACAGTATTAGGCCTTGTACAAAGGTATTTCGTGATACGTGGTATGCAAGAGATGGTGAGCCTTTTCGCCGTTAGGTTCTCCCAAGAAATCCTCATACAACTTAAGTATGGAGGGGTTCTGGTGTGAACAGCGGTAGACACTCTTCTTATCATCTGCATAGAGCCCTGCAGCTCTCTCTTCACGTAAGATATCATTAGCACCATAGGGCTGACCACCACCGGCGATACAACCACCACGGCAAGCCATGATCTCTATAAACTCGTAAGGGGCCTTTGTTCCGGCTGCCTTGGCTTCACGGATTTCATCCAGGACTTCCGCAGCATGGGAGAGCCCGTGCACTACAGCGACCCTGACAGGAGTGCCATCGAAATCGACGGTACCCTTCTTGATCTCCTCAAGGCCACGGACAGATTCGACTTCAACCCTTGCCATCTCCTTGCCGGTCACCACATTGTATGCGGTACGAACAGCAGCTTCCATGACACCACCGGTGGCACCGAAGATTGTTCCAGCTCCGGAGTATTCTCCGATCGGGCTATCAGCCTCTTCTTCCTCAAGCTTTAGGAAATCCACAGCAGAGTTCTTGATCAGACGACCAAGCTCACGAGTGGTGAGGACCAAGTCCACATCCTGGTAACCGGAGGCTCTCATGTTGTCATCGCGTTTGGACTCAAATTTCTTTGCAGTACAGGGCATGATGGCGACAGCGAAGATTTCAGAAGGATCAAGACCTGCTTTCTCAGCATAGAAGGTCTTGGTAATCGCACCATGCATCTGCATAGGGCTCTTACAGCTGGAGACATTATCAAGCAGGTCAGGATAGAACTTCTGGACATAATCGACCCATGAAGGACAGCAGGAGGTAATCAGAGGCAAAGTGCCTCCCTTTGTAATCCTACCGACAAGCTCATGACCCTCTTCAATGATGGTAAGGTCGGCACTGAAGTTCGTATCATGGACTGCATATGCTCCGACCTTTTTCAAGGCTGCATAGATCTTCCCGGTTGTGACGGTTCCTGCAGGAAGGCCGAAAGTCTCGCTCAAGCCGACACGGATGGAAGGAGCTATCTGGACAACCACTTTCTTGGTGGGGTCTGCAACTGCTGCACGGAACTCGCTGATCTCATCTTTTTCGTAGATAGCACCAACGGGGCAGTGTGCTGCACACTGGCCACACTTAACACAAGGACTGTCGTCAAGCTTGAGCATAGCGGCTGGAGCCATGCAGGTGCCGTCTCCGCGTCCGATAAACTCAAGGGCAAATACACCTTGCAGATCCTGACAGACCTGTACGCAACGACCGCACTTGATACACTTTTCAGGATCAAGGACGATGGATGCGGATGAAAGGTCCTTGGGCGAATCATTCAAGCGCACTTCATAAGGCTGTTCACGAATGCCGAACTCAGCTGCCAAATCCTGTAGCTCACACTCTCCGTTACGGATACAGGTGAGACAGGAAGAGGGGTGTGTGCTGAGGATCAGCTCAAGGATTGTCTTCCTTACTTCAAAAATCTCAGGGTCATGGGTGATAACACTCAAGCCTTCATGAACAGGAGTGGCACAGGCGCGAATAATCTTGGCGCTACCCTCCTGTTTTACTATACATAGCCCGCAGGACCCGAAAGGTACCAGGTCATCGTGGTAGCAGAGCGTGGGAATTCTGACACCTGCCGCTCTGGCAGCGTGCAGAATAGTTGTGCCCGGCTCAACATCTACGGGAATACCATTTATCTTTACGTGTACAATACTCAATTTATTCCTCCTCTGTCGAATCCTACTGGACTAAGACAGCTCCAAATTTACAAGCCTCAAAACAAGCACCACACTTGATACAAAGACTCTGGTCAATTACATGAACCTTCTTCCGTTCCCCTGCAATAGCATCTACTGGGCACTTTCGAGCACAGGCAGTACAGCCGATACACTTGTCAGCTAGAATCGAATAGGTGACCAATTTCTTACAGGTTCCACTGGGGCAACTCTTGTCTTCAATATGGGCACGGTACTCTTCTCCAAAGAACTTCATGGAAGAAAGAATTGGGTTGGGAGCTGTCTGCCCTAAAGCACACAACGAGCCCATCTTCATAGCTTTACCAATTGCTGTCATGGCCTCGAGGTCCTCAGGGACTCCGTTTCCAGAAGTAATCTTCTCCAGGATATTGCAAAGGGAGCGCCCACCAATTCTACAGGGAGCACACTTTCCACAGGATTCGTCAACGGTGAAGTTCAAGTAGAACTTGGCAACGTCTACGATACAGTCATCCTCGTCCATGACGATCATACCACCGCTTCCCATCATGGAACCAATGCGTACAAGGGATCCGAAATCAATCGGGGTATCAAGGTCTGCCTCGGTGATAACTCCACCGGAAGGGCCACCAGTCTGTACTGCCTTGAACTTACGGTCGTTGGCTATGCCACCACCGATATCAAAGACAATCTCACGTAGGGTGGTTCCCATGGGAACTTCAACCAGACCAGAGTTACGGATCTTACCGGTAAGGGCAAATACTTTGGTTCCCTTACTGTCGGCAGTACCGATCTTATTGAACCAGTTGCCACCTTTGCCGATGATTACGGGAATGTTTGCCCAGGTCTCAACGTTGTTGATGACAGTAGGCTTTCCCCAAAGACCCTTGACAGCAGGGAATGGAGGACGAGGTTGTGGCATGCCACGCTTTCCTTCAATGGACTGCAGAAGAGCGGTCTCTTCACCACACACAAAAGCACCTGCTCCCAGACGGATTTCAATATCGAAATTAAAACCACTTCCGAGAATATTCTCGCCAAGAAGCCCATATTCACGGGCCTGAGCCATAGCGATTTCGAG
>CAXYZP010000242.1:0-3248 GCA_964293175.1 uncultured Sphaerochaeta sp. | reverse complement strand
GTCGTGCATCTGCTTACCTCTACAGAGGGATATCTGGACCTTTACCAGATTGCCCTTGAGATAGATGGAGGTAGGGATGAGGGTGAAGCCACGCTCGTCAACCTTACGCTTAAACTTCTTGATCTCTGCCTTATGGGCAAGCAGCTTCCGGTTTCTCAGAGGCTCGTGGTTGTTGAGGTTTCCATGGGTATAGGGTTGGATAGTGAGCCCTACAAGGGTAAAGGCGTTGTTGGAGACTGTGACATAGCTGTCAGAGAAGCTGAACTTACCCTCCCTGATCGACTTTACCTCAGTGCCCATCAAAGCTATGCCGCACTCGAGGTCTTCCATGACCTCATAGTTGAAATAGGCCTTTCTATTCTTTTGCAGAAATTTGATCTTGTTTTTATTTTGTTTCATTTAGTCTTTCCAGGCAATGCGAAACCCTATAAGGTCGCCGCAGGCAGTAGTATCGACAGCTCCCACCGTATGCTCGTCTATGGAGGAAGGAGTGTTTAGGTAGCTCCCTCCCTTCACCGAGACATCAGAGGAGAGGTTAAAGGTTGTATATAGCCGTGCTACCTCTAGGTAGTCTGTAACGCGCTGTAGGGGGATGTAGGGGCTTTGGGTAAACTCCCAGACACCACCTAGCATAGCTAAAGGCGTTGTCATGTCCCCATCGGTTATCGTCAATGATCTCGTATAGTTCTTATCCTTAGCCTGCAGGGAGGCGAGGGTCCACATCTCTTGTGTTGGGATGAATACCTCTTTGCCCGTCTTTTGGGTCAGCCAAGCGCAGAAAGCCTCCGCCGCCTTGTAGCTGATGTTATGCACGGGCTTGCCGGTGGCAAACACCACAGAAGGAAGGATCCCGCTGAGATAGAACTCATCGGTAAGATTGTTTTTTTGTAGCGTTTCACTTTGGGTCTTATCCCATTTTGGATTGTCTTCGATAAAAAGCGCCCACTGGTACTGGCTGACAGGCGTGCTTGCAATGCTGAAGCCTGCAGTCTCTACCTCGATACCAGCCCTGTTGGTCTCAGGGAAGATGAGGGGGACTGTAGTACCCATGACAAAGGAAGAGGCAGGATAAGAGAGACCGGCCTGTTCAAAGTCACCCGCTTGGAGGCTTGTCCGTTTGCCTTGCACCCTAAATTCCTGCTCCGAAAGACCGACTTCCTCAGTTGTCGCATCAGCAAAAAGCTGCTGGGCAACCTGTAGGGTTTTTTCTATCAAGGCATTCGTCTTAGCGCTTAGTATCTCTGTAGCTTGTAAGGCGTCGGTGAGCATCGTTTCTGAAGTTATGAAGTTTGCAGCCAATGCAAAGCTATCTGTGAGGGTCTTCTCATCAAGGTCCATAGCAATGGCATCAGAGACCAGATTGGTAAATACAGGAGGGTAGGGATGCACAGCATCAAAAGTCGTGATGGCGCTAATCGCCATGACCTCTTGGAGGTTGAAGTTGTTTACAGCAGTCTTTTCCCCGCTTGTCAGCCTTGTTATGTCAGCTTCAAGCGTATCTGTCCTATGAAACAGCCATGTCAGGAAAACCGGGTGCCCCACTTTGAGGGAAGTCGTTGCTATAGGTATGCCACCTTTGGTAAAGGTTACCTCATGCTCTCCGCTTGGAACAAAAAACTGGTAAGGAGTGCCGCCGAGGTAGGTCCCGTCGATGCTTACACCGGTTTGTGCAAGGGGGCTGGAAAACGTGACATATCGTCCGCCCTTGATGATCCCAGGGAGGAAGCATACCAAAAAGATGAGTAAAATGGTTGCAACTATCAGTAGAGTAGCTATATATATGCCCGGTCTCATTCCTAGGAAGTGAGGAAGTTGCACCTCTTCGACCTGGGGAAGTTCAATATGTCTTTTCATAATACCTAAAGGTATCTATCAAGGCTCTGCTTGTCAACTCGAACCTATTGTGATAGTTTCATTGTATGGATGAAATGCTAACGTTTTTGGAAAACAAGACCGTACAGATACTGACCAGCCGCAAGGCTCAGAAGGCCTTTGAACTGGCCAACAAGAAGCCTCGAACCGTCATGGGCGAGATAAAGGGATGGGCTGATGCCCTCGTCTTTGCTGTCTTTGCAGTGCTCTTGATAAACCAGTACCTCTTTCAGCTTTTCCTTATTCCCTCACCTTCGATGGTAGCGACCCTGAACGTGGGCGACCGTGTCTTTGTCAGCAAGACCATCTACGGCATTGAGGTCTATCCCGGAGGACCTAAGGTTCTTGCAAAAAACCGACAAGTCCAACGCGATGACATCATCACATTCTATAACCCTGAATATACCTCAAAAGGACCTTTTTTTGACGTCCTTTCCCAGGTCCTCTACATGGGAACCTTTTCCTTGGTAAATATTGACAAGAATGAAGACGGCTCGGTAGCCGAACGTCTGTACGTCAAACGTGCCATAGGATTCCCCGGTGAAGTGGTTAGGTTCAATTCGGGCAATGTGGAGATCCGCAAGGCGGGTTCTGCATCCTTCGTTCCCGAAGAAGGCTTCAGGGATGACTTGAACCTCGTAGAAGGACCCCATCGATCGGTTGCCGTTTCCCTGTATCCTGGGATCAAGGCATGGGGGTCGCTCTTTGGCTACAAGGAAGTGTCAGTCCAAGCCAACAGCGCACCGTCCTATCTCGCCTCTGCCTATGCGACAGTGCAGGATGACAACTATCCCGATGACATGTACCAGTTTGAAGCATCCAGAACCAGGACAAAAACCCTGTTCGATCCCAGTAACTTCTCCTATCGCAACGAAAGCGCCCGCTATGCAATGGGAACCTACATACCTACAGGAAGGATCCTCCCGCTAGGAGATAACCGTGACAACTCCCGAGACGGTCGTTACTTTGGTCCTGTCTCTCAGGAAAAGATCAACGGCAGCGTACGTTTCCGCTTTTGGCCATTTAAGAGCATAGGCTACCTAGGTAACAAATAGTGTCAGACGAAGTACCCGTATTAGGGCCAAACCATTGCTTTGGTTCAAACCTGCCAGAGCCCCTAGCTCTGTATATCCACATCCCTTTCTGTACGACCTGTTGCTCATACTGCGCCTTTTACTCTGAAGAGGAAAGCTCTTGGTTGCCTTACAGGGAACAGTACATGCAACGCTTGGAGACAGAGCTCTCCGCTAGTGTTTCTTCTTTAAACAATCCTTTCTCCACAATATTCATAGTGGGTGGCCATCCGAGATGTCTCACCTATGCTCAGTTTCGCGGCATGCTGGTCTTAGGACAAGGCAAGAGTAGAACAAGCGAAT
>CAXYZP010000241.1:0-3268 GCA_964293175.1 uncultured Sphaerochaeta sp. | reverse complement strand
AGGTTGTCGAAGAGAAGGTTGTAGAGGAAGTTGAGGAAGAGGTTGTCTTCTCCTCTGAAGAGGGTGCTGAAATCTCCAAGTTTGAAGAAGAGACTGTAAAGGTGACCGAGCCCGTAGTTGAGGAAGAGGTCGCTGACGACAAGAGTGCAATCACCGTCGACGAAGAGACCCTCTACGAGGACTAAGGAGCAAAGCATGGCTATAACAGCTGAAGATGTAAAAAGATTGCGTGACGCCACTGGCGCAGGCATGATGGATTGTAAAAAGGCATTGATGAAGTCCGATGGAGACTTCAATGCTGCCAACAAGTTCCTCAAGGAGATGGGCCTAGCTGCCATCGCCAAGAGACAGGACAGAGCGACTAACAACGGTCGTGTCTTTGTGAGAGTGACCGATGACAAGGCTGTCATCGTGCAACTCTCCTGTGAGACCGATTTTGTTGCTGGAAACGATCAGTTTGCCAAACTTGGTGAGAATATCTGCTCGGTAGTAGTAGAAAAAGGCTACACTGAGATGAATGACGAGCTGCATGGCATGGTCAATGACCTGATCACTGTCATCAAGGAAAACATGGCCCTTAAACAGGTTATTGTCATCCCCCTTGGTGAGAATGAATTTGCCTCCAGCTATGTCCATGGCCAAGGTTCCCTCGGTGTTGTAGTAACTTTCAAGACCGATAAAGCCGAACTCGCCAATGATCAGGGAGTCAAGGAGTTTGCAAACGACTGTGCTCTGCACATCGCTGCCTTCACTCCTTCCTACTTCACCTCCGCATCGGTCGATCCTGCCTATATTGCAGAACAGACTGAAATCTTTACCGCCCAGGCAGTACTGCTTGACAAGCCGGCAAAGGTTGTTGAGGGGATCGTCAAGGGCAAGCTCAGCAAGCACCTTGCAGAGATTTGTTTCCTCCAGCAGAAATTCGTCAAGGACGACTCTGTTACTGTGGAACAGAAAGCTAAGGAAGTCGGCAAGACAGCCGGTGGAAAACTTGAAATTACAGATTTCACCTATGTTCTTGCAGGTCAAGCTTCCTGCGAAGTCTAACGTTCATCGATTCATTCCAACCGCTCACCCTGTGAGCGGTTGTCCTATTGGAGATTTGTATGCTACAGGTATTAGAAACTTGCGAAAGCAAAATGAAAAAAAGTCTTGAAAGTCTTGAAAAGGACTTTTCCTCATTGAGAACCGGACGTGCTTCCGTTTCCCTCTTAGATAAGATTCGTGTCGAATACTACGGTAACGAGACTCCTATCAATCAAGTTGCTACCATCAGTGTTCCAGAAGCCCGGATGATCGTCATCCAGCCATGGGACAAGACTGTCCTATCCGCTATCGAGAAAGCTATTCTCAAGAGCGACCTCGGACTCCCCCCTAACAATGACGGAAAACTGATCCGTCTCAACTTCCCCCCTTTGAACGAAGAAAGAAGAAAGACCTTGGTAAAAAGTGCAAAGGCTACCGCCGAGCAGACCAAGATCGCTATCCGAAACGTACGCAGGGAAGCTATGGACGAGCTGAAAAAAATGGAAAAAGCCAGTGATATCAGCGAAGACCAACAAAAAGATTCTGAGACAGAAATCCAGAAATTGACAGACTCCTTTATTATCGAAGTGGGAACACTTTCTGATGCGAAGGAGAAGGAGATCATGGAGATCTAGATGGAAGTTACACCCGTTGTCCCCACGCACCTTGGCATCATTATGGATGGGAACGGAAGATGGGCACAAAAACGTGCCCTACCCCGTACCGCAGGCCATCTTGAGGGTCTCAAGGCTCTCAAGAGAGTTATCAAGGAAGCTTCGGTGCTTGGCATCGGGTTTGTTACCTTCTATGTGTTCTCCACAGAGAACTGGAAACGGAGCAAGCAGGAGGTTTCCTACCTCATGCATCTCTTAGTTGCCAAGCTCCATGGAGAACTTGCCTTTTACAACAAACATGGAATACGTGTTCTTGTTCTTGGAGACATTTCAGGCCTCCCTAAAGATGTTCAAGAGGTCATAGGCTCTACAGTCAAGGCAACTGAGAACAATACATCCATCAATTGCATCCTTGCCATAAACTATGGTGGACAGGATGAGATATGCAGGGCAGTAAACCGCTGTCTCGCCGAAGATTCTCAAAAGATTCTGACTGTGGATGATATTCGTCTACATTTGGACTTGCCCCAGGTACCCCCGGTCGATATGATAGTACGTAGCGCAAATGAAAAGCGTCTGAGCAATTTTTTGCTTTGGGACAGTGCCTATGCCGAGCTTGGTTTTTATGAAAAGCTCTGGCCAGACTGGAAGGCAGAAGATGTCCGTACAGTCTGTAGGGATTACTCACAAAGGGTACGTAAGTTTGGGGGGATAGGATGAGTTCACTGGTCCAAAGGATACTGACTACTGTTGTAGCAGTGCCGGCACTTTTCTCTATCATCTTCTTTTTACCCCACTATGGGTTTCTTGTACTCGCCCTGTTAGCTATGCTTACCACTGCCCTTGCCACATCTGAGCTCAAGGAGCTCTACTTCAAGGCTGAAGGGGCTCGTATAAACTTTCCCGCGTGGACAGCAGCGCTGTTGCCCCTCGCCCAATGGTCTGAAATTACATTTTTCCCCCAGTTGCCTCTGCTTGAACTGACCTTAGTGGTCATGGCTCTGGCAATATACGCAACTGAACTCAAATCCGGACCTAAAGATGAGTATGCCAAGACCTTTTCCCGCATCGGCGGGGCAAGTTTGCTACTTATCTACCCAGGACTTCTGATAACGTTCATCATACGCCTGACTGCCCTTACCCATGCGTCAGCCTTCCTGCTGCTCTTTTTCCTGCTTGTCTTTGGCAATGACGTCTTCGCCTTCTTGTTTGGCATGTCTTTAGGAAAGAACAACAAGGGTATCATCAAGGTAAGCCCCAACAAGAGCGTTGCAGGTTTTGTAGGGGGGACTCTAAGTACCATTCTCCTTGCCTTAGCCTTCTGCTTCTTCTACCCAGGGGTAAAGGAGTTGGTAAGTATCCCCCAATCCCTATTGCTTGGTCTTTTGACCAGTGTCAGTGCAAATATAGGCGACCTCATAGAAAGCGCATTCAAACGATCAGCAAAAGTAAAAGACAGTGGCCATCTCATCCCCGGAAGAGGGGGACTGTTGGATTCCATAGACTCCATGCTAGCCTGCGCACCTGTGTACTGGCTGTTGCTTGTGTTGTTCTAGGCTATGAAAAGGGTTGTCATCCTAGGCTGTACCGGCAGCATCGGAAACACCGCAATAGAGGCAATCCGGGAC
>CAXYZP010000240.1:0-3287 GCA_964293175.1 uncultured Sphaerochaeta sp. | reverse complement strand
TATATCTACAGCATGAACAGCGTCTACTGTTGGGTCAGGATGCAGTAGATGGTAGAGGAATAGATGCCTCCCATTGGCAAGATGTTTGGGGGATAAAGATTCTTATATCACCTTCGCTAATATTGCTATGGTAGGATGTTGTAATGCAGATAAAGGATCCTAATGAAGTATTAGAAAAAAAATTGCATTTCAAATGGCAGTAGTATGCCCCAAAAAGTATATAGCATATTGATTTTACCTGTAAAAAGCTGGGTTGTACACGGCTCTAGATAGTCCGTACCCCCAAAATATCCCTTAAGATACCGGAGAATAGCTTGAGAAAGACATCTGTATACAACGAAGTAGGTACGCGTGAGCATACCTACTTCTTCAGATCTGTACTTGAGTGAATCATCTGCTATCAGGGCAGGTGTTCTACCGCTGCCTTCTCCACTGCCAGGCCCTTCTTGTAGTTGATAAAGAATGCATTGAAGCCTGCTATATCTTCCTTGGTGGGCTTAATCACAGAGGCTTCGCTTGATGCAAAGACCTTTTCCGAAAGGAAGTCCTGCAGCTTCTTGTCTTGTTTGTTGACAAGGTAGGAAGCCAGTAGAGCTATGCCCCAGGCTCCGCCTTCCCCTGCTGTCTTCAGTACCGAGATGGGAGTGTGTAAGGCCGCTGCCATCATTGTCTGACCAACAACAGGGGTTTTGAAGAAGCCTCCATGCCCGTTAATAGTGTCGATCTCGACCTTCTCGTCTTCGAAGAGAATATCCATACCGACTCTCAGAGCTCCAAGAGATGTGAAGAGTTGGGCACGCATAAAGTTTTCCAAGGTAAACTCATTCTCAGTAAGGCGAATGAAGAGGGGCCTGCCTTCATATATGCCAGTCATGGTCTCCCCTGAGATGTAGTTGTACGGAAGCAGGCCACCACAATCCTTTGCCCCTTCCAAGGCCTTGCCAAGGAGTGTGTCATAGAGCTTGTATTTGGGCACTTTATTTCCTGTAGCTTCCAGGACCTGGGCGAAGAGGGCCATCCATCGGTCATACTCGCCTGTGCAGTTATTAGCATGGGCCATTGCAACAAGCGACCCATCGGGGGTGGTTACCAGGTCGATGAACTTGTTGTAGCTTTTTGAAAGCTCGTGTTCCAGGACTATCATGGCAAAGACCGATGTCCCGGCTGAAACGTTACCCGTCCTTTGTGCAATGCTGTTGGTTGCAACCATACCGGTTCCTGCATCACCTTCAGGAGGACAGAGGGGGATGCCTGCGGAAAAACTGCCGCTCGGATCGAGTAGAAGAGCCCCTTCTGCTGTGAGAGAGCCCGCCTCCTGTCCTGCAACCAGTACCTTTGGAAGGATGGACTGCACCTTCCAGGGGAAGTTCTTCTTTTCAACCAACAGGTCAAAGCCCCTGATCATCTTCTGATCATAGTCGTTGGTATTGGTATCGATAGGGAACAAGCCCGAAGCATCACCGATGCCAAGCACCTTTTCACCTGTCAGCATCCAATGCACATAGGCTGCGAGCGTACCGACATACGTTATGTCCTTTACATGCTCCTCGTTGTTGAGAATGGCCTGATAGAGGTGTGAGATGGTCCATCGCTCAGGAACTGGGTAGTCAAAAAGGTCTGAGAGTTCCTCTGCCGCCTTGTGGGTGGTGGTGTTTCGCCAGGTCCTAAAGGGGACCAAGAGCTTGCCGTCCTTGTCAAAGGCAAGGTAGCCATGCATCATGCCGCTGATACCCAAGGCTTTGGTCTTTGTAAGGGGTACACCAAACTTAGCGTGTACATCCTGTTGTAGGTTTGCAAAGCAGGCTGCAAGGTTTTTCCAGACATCATCGAGTGAATAGGTCCAGTATCCGTCAAGAAGGGTGTTCTCCCAGTCTGAGCCTCCCTGGGCTATGGGTTCGTTCTCCTTGTTGACCAACACTGCCTTAATTCTGGTTGACCCAAGTTCGATACCTAAAACTGCCTCACCATCAAGAATCATTTTTTTTGTTTTTTCATCTTCCATACTATCGCCCCTTATGTTTTTTGGTTTGTTTAATTCAATACGAGTGGTTCATCACTATCGCCTTCCTTGAAGAGGGAAGAGCGGCCTTCAATGCTGCAGTTGAGAATGATTTTCCTGCTTGTATTCATTGTTTGTGACTGTACAATCTTGTTCTTCAGCATCTCTATTGCGGTCATCGCTATATTTGTAATTGGCTGGGTTATCGCATCAACAGGAAAAGCGACATGGTCGAGCCATTTGTTGTTATCAAAGGTACTGACAAAACGGATAGTGTTTTTTTCTCCTAGCGCCTGCATTTTACCGAGAACTTCATAACAGATGTTTGAGTTGGTGCACAGCAATGTATCCATATTGGGATTATCAAGCAGGAACTTGCTTATGTTTGTGGATTTGATATCTGCATCGGGTTCTATAAGTAAAATATGTTTCTCTTGGAATTTTTCATACTCAAGCATAGCTAATCGATACCCTTTAGTTCGTTCGCGAGCACAGTAATTGTCTTGAGAGAAGGTTACGAGGCCAATATTGGTCTTACCTTTTTCTAATAAACGTTTGGTCATTTCATAAGAGGTCATCATGTTGTCGATTCCAACAAAATCGTAATTTCCTGTATCAACCATCCGATCAATCTGAACAATAGGGAATTGAGAATAACCACTGAAGTCGGATTGAGTGGAGGTCGGTGCTATGAGCAACCCGGATACTTTGAGGTTGTGCATGGTGGCAAGACAGAGCTTTTCCTTGTCAGGATTTTCCTCGCTATCCATAATGAGTACTTGATATCCTTCCTCGTAGGCTAGTACTTCCAGTTCTTTTATCAGCTCGGAAAAGAAATCTATCCTGATGTCTGAAACTATTATTCCAAGGATAGTCTCCTTGGAGAACTGTTTGCGTTTGGAAGGCATTTGATAGCCCAATTCCTGTATGGCTTCCATGATAATTTCTTGGGTAGTTTCGTCAATATTCCGCGTCCTGTTGATGAGATGCGAGACGGTAGAGATGGAAAAGCCTGTTTTATCAGCTATGTCTTGCAGACGAACTTTTTTTGTACGTTTCATATGTATCTCCCCATCTCTAAATAGTGTACTTGGGATTGTTTAGACAAGCAAGAATTAATTGCTCAAATTTGCGCAAAGATATTCTTTGTATATTTGTGTTCCTGTAATACTGTCATGAGGACCAATGTCTTTCGAAATGCAAGTATATATTTCTCCCTCTCTGTGCTGTATCATTGAACAAAGGTCTCTTGCTGGAGGTTCCTATGGAAGGGCTTTTCTCGTACCTT
>CAXYZP010000239.1:0-3296 GCA_964293175.1 uncultured Sphaerochaeta sp. | reverse complement strand
CCCGACAACTTCCTTGGCTGTGCTGTACTTTTCCTGTTCGTTGGGCCTCAGGTCCTTAAGTTCCATGGCTTTCAACCTCCTCAAGGTGGCTTTCGCCCCTTGTGCGGAGCATCCGCACCCCCATGTACATGAGGTTTGTGCAGTTTCTCGCTCCTAAAGCCGATGGTAGCTGTTTTTGATACAGTATAAATACCTAAAATGATAATAGGGAATTCCCTAGTTTGATCGTTAAGGAAAGAGGTGGGACACTTGCAGTTCAGTCCCATTCAAATCTACCTTCTTGTTAGCTACAACTACAAGGAGATCAAACGGAGAATGCTACAAATGTCCCAAATAGAGAATATCAGAAACCTGCGGTTAGAAGGAAGCACGGTGGCTGAAATAAAGAAGATTACCAAGCTTGATAGGAAGACTATAGACAAATACCTTACCAAGACGGATTTTAACGTTACTGTAGAGGATATGGTCTTTACCCCGGCCACAAGTAAGCTCGACCCTTACAAGTCCATTATCGACAAGTTGCTTGAAAAGGAATGTGATTATTTCCATAAACAACATTTTACGGCAACAAGGATGCATGAGTACCTGTTCGTAAAACTAGGGCATAAGGAACTGGAGCACTCATATCATCTTGTACGCAAATATATGTTGTCCTATAGGAACAGTCGTAAAAGGGAATATGACAGTCCTGGATCCATGAAGCTCGTATGGCATCCGGGAGAGGCCCAATGTGACTTTGGACAAGCTGATTTCTATGATCCTGACGGGACTCTGGTTCGTAGGCATTATCTGGTGCTTTCCTTTCCTAACAGTAATAAAGCTGTCTATGAGATCCTGCCAGGGGAAAATGGGGAGTGTGTCTGCCAAGGGTTGCTCGATTTCTTTATATTCTTAGGATTTGTGCCTAGAGTGATAGTTTTCGACAATGCCACCGGAATTGCCAAGCGCATCTGTAACATTGTGCAGCAGTCGGAACTGTTCACCAGGTTTCGTCTTCATTATCGGTTCATCGCACGATTCGCTAACGTGCGCTCAGGGTGGGAAAAGGGGAATGTCGAGAATAAAGTCGGCACTCTGCGTAGGAACCTTTTGGCTCCACCACTCCAAATCAGTTATCCCATCCAGACCTTCAACAAGGAGGTCCTGATACCTGAATCGTTTGCTTTCAGGACTGAGGAACCCCACTATGAGAAAGGGATTTCAGGTAACGAGCTCTACAAGCTTGATGAGGAGAACATGATCCCCCTACCTCCAACACCTTTCGAAGTTGCCCGTATCGAGCCCAGGAAGTCCAACAATACTGGGATCGTCGTGATCGACAATGTCCATTCGTACGTCCTCGGGTCAGGCCATTCATCTGAGGATGTCCTTGTGGCAAAGGGTGCATGGGACCTGCGCATATATTCTAGGGACGGTCATTTCATAAAGAGCTTTCCCCGAGAATATGGTTCCTTGCCCACCCAGACCTATGACATAGAGGCGATTCTGTCGTCTCTCGTCCACAAGCCCAATGCATGGCTTAATAGCCATGTGAGGGAGGCGATGCCCCTTGGCGGGTTCAGGGACTATATTGATGCAAGTGAGAGCAACACGAAGAAAAATGCAATTTACATGCTGAACGAGTGCGCTGACCGGTTTGGGTTCGGCAATGCAAGCATTGCAGCCAACCAGCTTTGCAAGGATGGGAAAATTCCCAAGCAGGAAGACATATTTGCATTGTGCAACAGGATGGTGTCATTTCCCTTGGAGCTTAGTGAAAATGCCACCAATGTCAGCCTCTCCATGTTCGACGCCCTGCTAGAGAAGGGATCCATGAAGGAAGCCTTATGAGCAAGACAGTAAAACATACAAAGCATGATAATGTCATGCTTGAGCTGGATATGCTCATGAGGAAATTCTACTTCTCACGCGATACCATCGCTGAAGCTAGGGAGACAGGGACTCCAGGTCAAGTTAAATTCTTCGCGAAACTGTTGGGAAATGAAGTGGAAAGGAGATCTGTGGCAAGGGTCTCCAGGATGATAAAGGGAGCAGGATTTCCTACTATCAAAAGTATCGACGATTATGATTTCTCCAATGTCAGCTTCCCTCAGCTTATGGGGGAGAAGGATATCAGGTCATTGTCATTCATAGACAAGAAGAGGACTCTGGTATTTTATGGTATTTGTGGCTCTGGGAAGACGATGCTTGCTACCTGCCTCGGTCTCAAGGCGTGTAATGAAGGGTACAAGGTCAAATTTATGACCATAACCCATATGGTTGCACGACTCACGAAGGCTCGTGAGGAAGGATATCTGGAAAAATTCCTCTTGGAGCTGGGAGCACTGGATCTGCTGATACTCGATGAGTGGGGCTATTGCCAGATTAGCAGGGATGCCTCACAGCTTCTCTTCCAGGTGATAGCGGAAAGCTATGAGAAGAAGAGCCTTATAGTGACGACAAACCTCCCTTTCAGCGAATGGGGCAAGCTCATGACCGACGAGCAGATTGCCACTGCCATTATTGACAGACTCGTTCACTACGGACACCTCATAAACACTGGTTCTAAGGACTGGAGGCTGGAGCATTCCCTGATGAAGGACCAGATAGTCACCACAGTCAAGATGGGAAAAGGGGGTAACCCCTGATGGACATGCAAAACAAGGAAATACTATTTGAAATTGTTTCTAGTGGTAACTTGCGTAAGGATGTCCAGAAACTGAGGGAACTTGGTTACGTAGCAGGGCTCCTGGTGGACCTCACGGTAAAAGAGGACACTACCTTCCTTTGCATTCGATACAGTGATGAATTTACCGAATTCATACGAAATCGTAAAGCAGGAAGGCATAGGAAAAAAGAAAAAGTGCTAATCACTTGTGGTGAGGTGTTCTTTCTTAAGGCAGCTGAGGGCGCAAAAGCTGCTGCCGATACTCTTGGGATGTCTTTGGCAACTTTTTACAGGCGTTACAATGAAAACAAGAGAAAAAATGAGGAGGATCTTTTTGTCTGATGAAGCTATTCTCATATTTAATTGTGAGAATGTGCAGTAAGAAATATTTTTTCAGTTGAGGTTTGCTTCCTTGTGAAAAAAACTGCTTGGAAGCAAATATTGATCTTTAAAATATTGGGAATTTGAGCTAAACAACATCGCTCTAAGAAATAAATACAATGTTTTATAAAAAGATTAAAGACGGAAAAAAGAAAAGATCAAAATAGGGAAATACCTACTATCATTTTAGGGAAAAAGGCTTGATTAACCACACATGCGAGACCACTTTGCATGCTACCCTGATGAGGTCATCAATGACTTTGCGCAG
>CAXYZP010000238.1:0-3310 GCA_964293175.1 uncultured Sphaerochaeta sp. | reverse complement strand
AAGTCAAGGCTCCTCTTTGCTTATTCTTTCCTTGATTATCGGCTTAGATACTCATCATTCACCCTATCCTGCAGATAGAGGTGAGTGTATGAGGCAGAAGGGTTCCTGAACATCTTGTATCCCTTGTCGATGCAAGCCTTACAAGCATCACGCGGGATCGTGATAGCTAAGACCCTATAGCCACTATCAGAGGTGGAGGCTATCCAGTTTACTCCTGTACAACCGATACACTGCGTATAGTGCTGGGTTTGGTCCTCAAGGATGCCATCGGTGTCGTAGTATATCTGCTTGGACTTTTCAAACGAGTCCAGGCCACCGTACTCCTTCTTCCACAGCGTGTCCCTGTTCTTCCAGTTGGCAAGAACCACATCCGATACCTGTTCCACATACTTGGTAATATCCTTAGCTTGTATAAGCTTTGTAGGATCGTAGTCAGGTTCCTTCACCCCGGAATAGTCCAATCCAGCCATAGCGAGGATAATGCCTACATTGATGTACGGAAGGGCCCCTCCTATGGAGTATCCCCCTTCCAGCACGGCTATGTCGGGCTTGAGGATGTGGTTAAGCTTGGCATATCCCTGGGCGCTGAAGTTCATATTGGTTATGGGATCTGAGTAGTGATTATCCTGCCCCGCTGAGTTTATGATCAAATCTGGCTTATAGTCATCCAAGATGGGCATCACCACATGGTTGAGCACATGCAAGAACCCCTCATCACCGGTATTGGGAGGCAGGGGTATATTCACATTGTACCCATAGGCAGAAGGCCCTCCAAAGTCACCGATAGAACCGGTGCCCGGAAACAGGGTCCTTCCGTCTTGGTGAAAGGAGATGACAAGCGTATCGGGATCATTCCAATAGATATCCTCTGTGCCATCACCATGATGGCAATCGGTATCGACAATGGCCACCCTCAACGGACCGAATTCGGCTCTGATCCTTTCAAGCATGATCGCCTCGATGTTTGTCACACAGAAGCCCCTATCTCCATATACGACCCTGTGGGCATGGTGCCCGGGTGGACGCACGAGGGCAAAGGCAGACTCCACTTCCTTGTTCATCACCAACAGGGCTGCCCTGATGGCGCCCCCGGATGAGATCAGGTGACTCTCGGTCACCCTGGACGAGACATCAGGAACACAGAAGTGTACCCTCTGGATATCTTTTTCAGTAGCCAGCATAGGGTTGTACATATGAATGCCTTCTATATCCTGGATACCCTCTTCAAATATCTGGTCCTGGGTATATAGGAGCCTTTCCTCTCTTTCGGGATGTGTCGGACTGATAGCCCAGTCAAAGGCAGGGAAAAATACCAACCCCAGCGGATTCTTAGCTTTCATCAAACGTGTCACTCCTTAGTTCGGTAATGAGGCCTGGTTTCACTTGTGCCTTGATGCGTATATTCTTTCCGGTGGTGGAAAACCCCTCAACCATGGTAAAACTACTCTCTTCTGGTATCTCTATCTCTACGTCTTCAGAGCCCATTGCCACGACTGCTTCTTTCAAAAGCTTTACCGCTCTCGTTTTTGCATCCTGCAGGGTAAAGCTTCTGCTGACGCTCTCATATATGCCAAGTTCCGGAACCGAAAGCTTGCGTAAAGCGGTATCGGCCAACAAGGTGATCTCCACCGTCGGCTTGGCCAAAGCCGCACCTATCGCATTGGCTACGCTGTAGCCCTTGGGATACTTGCAGGGAAGACCATACGCTTTCTCCAATGCTGGGGCCAAAGCTTGTGCCGGTCCCCCTATGATATGTACTGTTGTAGGTTGTACTTTCTTACCATGCAACAGCTCCTTCATGGTATATACAGGCTTGCTGTTTATATTGGTGAGCAGCTCATCAGTCTTATGCTTAATCGTACCGGCCATAGTATCGAGGATCTTTTGGGCCACCTCTTCGGTTTCAAGCTTCATAGCCTCACCAAGGATAGTCATAGCCTCCTTCGCTTTTGATTGTTCACCTTGACCGACCTTGATCAGGCCAAGGACGATCATGGCATCGGTGGGGGTAGGATACTTGCCGCCAAAGGCATAGGCCCTGTCTTTCCTTTGGGGACCTATCACCAGAGAGTTGTTCTCCATACGGATGCTGCTGTCTCCACCCAAGCCGATGGAGACGCTATAGACGGCCCTCACCAATGTCCTGTATTCCGATATGGTGGCACCCAAGGGTTCAAACAGAGGCACCCCATCGGAGAGAAAGAATATATCGGTGGTTGTTCCCCCTACATCTAGGAGGATGGCGTCGTCAGAGCTAGGGATGAGGGCGCTCATACCAAGGAAACTTGCAGCCGGTCCTGAAAGGATCGTCTCAACAGGCTTATAGAGCGCGCCTCTCTCATCCATCGTACCTGCATCAGCCTTGAGGATGTATAGGGGTGCATCAATCCCTTTCTTTTTTAGGGATTTTTTCATCTGATCGAGGAACGTATGGAATAGGGACGAAACAGCTGAGTTCAGGTAGGAGGTATATACCCTCCGAGGGAAGTTAAGAGCCCCTGACATCCTATGTCCAAGACTTACTTGTCCGAACCTCTCTCCAAGCCTCTTGCCAATGGCGATCTCAGTATCTGGGTTTCTGGTGGAGAACTTGCTTATCACAGCACAAGAGCCGACTTTTTCTTTTTCAAAAAGCGCAAGAGCCTGTTCCAGTTCCCTTGTCTGCAGAGGCTCCACTACTACACCCCTATGATCGACATAGCCTGAAATATTCACAATCGGTCCCCTACATGAGGAGAAGTTATGCAGTATGCCGGGACCCGTTTGTACGAGCATACCCACATCCGGTGTGGTCTGCTCCACTATGGCATTGGTAGAGATGGTGGTGCTCAGGTTGATTCTCCTGATTTGAGAGACATCAAAGTCCTGCACTATCTCTTCCAAGGTCGTCCAAATGGTACCGAAGAGGTCATCCCTATCGACCATTCTCTTATGTGTCCTTACTACGCGCCCATCCTGCATACCAACACCATCTATGTGGGTACCCCCCATATCTAGGCCTATAATCAAAATATAACTCCTTTATATATATAGTATTATAGCTTGAATTTGGGAAACTTTCAAGTTTGCAAAGAATCGGCGTACCTTCTCTCAAGAGATGATACGCCGAATGCAACGAACACAGAGAATTGCGCTATATGGAAATGGGGCAAACAAATAAACTAACAAACCTAGAAAAAAGCCTGTTATATAACAAGAGGGGGCAGGTACTCTAGCACTGGGTAACCGCCCCCATTCTAACTCTTGATCTAATTTAGGAAGAACGTTCCGGGGAAGTCCCCGTGACGTACTGTAACGTTGGTGTAGGTGA
>CAXYZP010000237.1:0-3311 GCA_964293175.1 uncultured Sphaerochaeta sp. | reverse complement strand
AAGGTACTTTTCTTGAGCTTCCTGCCAATCTTTTGCTCCAGAAGGAAGAAAACACCTCCCTTCTCTGATGCATTGCCCATGATTTGCATCTTCTCCCTTGTCCCTTTCACTTCTTTGTCGTATCTTTTCAGAGGATGTACATATCCCAAGGAGAGTTGAATCAGATGTCTGATGGAGTAGATTTTGCACAGCGCATTGCCGAAGATAAGGCAATACGAACCCATATGGATAAGATCGGGAGAAAAATCCTGATAATGAGTGGAAAAGGTGGGGTGGGTAAGACCACGGTCACCATTAATTTGGCCAATGCCCTTGTTGACAGCGGCTGTACGGTCGGAATCCTCGATACCGACCTGCACGGTCCTAACGTGGCGAAGATGCTTGGCTGTGAAGCGGGCATCCTGCAGACCGATGATGGGGGAGAAACCTTTTTCCCTGTCGAGGCACGCAAAGGTCTGAAGGTCATGAGCCTGGCCTTTGCCATAACCGAGGTTGATGCTCCTATCGTGTGGCGCGGTCCCATGAAGATGGCGGCCATCCGCCAGTTCCTGGCCCAGGCAGAGTGGGGCGAACTTGACTACCTGCTTATCGACTCCCCTCCGGGGACCGGGGATGAGCAGCTGACAGTATGTCAGAGCATTCCCGAACTTACCGGTACCATCATAGTGACCACCCCTCAGGAGGTTGCAATCCTTGATGCTCGCCGTTCGGTGAACTTCTCCCGCAAGATGGGTGTAGCCATCCTAGGTGTGGTAGAGAACATGAGCGGTCTGATTTGCCCCAACTGCAAGACAGAGTTGCCCCTGTTCGGTATCGGCGGTGGCAAGAAGATGGCTCTGGACATGGGAACCCCCTATCTTGGTAGGATTCCCTTGGAAGTGTCCCTGATGGAAGCCGAAGATGCTGGTAAGAGTTATCTTACTCTCCAGCCCGACAGTCCGTCTTCAATTGCCATCAAGGAGATAGCTGCCCTGATCAATAGTGGTACAGCCTGTTCCTCGTCACGCTCAACTGCGTTTGCAGACGGCAATTCGGATAAGGAGTAAGGCAGGTGTTTAATCCATTCAATGAAGACAGCGGGGAAATGAGTCATCTTATGTGGAAGTCCGGAGCGAGGGAGCGGGTATTCAAAGGGCCTATCTTTGATGTCTGCACCGTTGTGCGTACCTCTACCGATGGAAGGTCCTCCACCTTCATTGAAGTGGATAGCCCCAACTGGGTTACCGTGCTTCCCTGGTATCGCAGGGGAGACGGCAAACCCATGTTTGTCATGGTCGACCAGTTCCGTCACGGTTCCTCTACTGTAACGCGAGAGTTTCCTGCAGGGGTTGTTGAGAAGGGCGAGGATCCTATGCTTGGCGCCCTGCGAGAGCTCATGGAGGAGACGGGCCTTGAGGCGGAGAAGACCCGCCTGCTGGGCAATGTGAGCCCCAACTCAGCATTTATGAATAACCGTTCCAGTTTCTATCTGGTAGAAGGGGTGCGCCTTGTCGCTTCCCAGAACCTTGATGACAACGAGCAGCTCGATGTCTTCTCTGTTCCGGTCGAGGAGGTGATAGCCTCCATGGGAACAGGGATCTATGACAATGGGATCATGATGATGGCTTTGGGGTTCTTCCTACGGGAAGCACATGCGAGGCCGGATCTGCTTGCCACCATACAGCCAGAATAAGAACTCAAGAAAGATAGAAATAGAAAACACAGAAAAATACATAAAACTGGAGATCATATGAAAACCAAACGTATAGCAGTCCTTATCCTTTCATTGGCCTTGGTCGCTCTCCTTTCCTCTTGCATGGCGACTAAGGATATCGTGCGGACCATCCAGGTCTCGGGAAGTGGGGAGGTCGCCCTTACAGCCGACATCGCCTCTTTCAATATCCAGGTAAGTGAGTTGGGAAAGACTACAAAAGAGGCTCAGGCCCTGGCAAATGAGAAGATGGGGGCAATCCTAAAGACGCTTCGTGCCGAAAAGATCGAGGACAAGGATATACGAACAACTTCCCTCAACCTGCGTCCCTCCTACAAGTGGATCGATAACACACAGACTCTGGAAGGGCAGATAGCGAGCCAGAGCCTTACGGTTGTTGTGCGGGACCTTCCCGCCTTGGGTCTTGTGATAGACAAGGTCGGACAGATCAGCGGCATTTCCCTCAACTCAGTTCGCCTTGATAAGGAAGATAAGAGCGAGGCTTTGGATGAAGCCAGGCAGAAGGCTGTGGCCGCGGCTTTGGCCAAGGCTGAGATCTATGCAAAGAGTGCAAATATGAGCGTAGGTGATGCGATTACCATCAGTGAATCCTCCGGCGCTACTGCGTATGAACCTCGGGCAATGAAGATGATGGCCTCTAATGAGGCATATGACATGGCTACGGAAATTCCCGCAGGTACCATGACTGTAAACTCTACCGTTTTCCTTCTTTTAGAGATGTCTAGATAGTTGAGGCAAATAGAATACAAATCCCGCTAATCTTTAATTATGCATGATTTTGATAATATTTTGATAAAAGGCTTAACAAAAGGCAAGAATGCTGGTATAGTGTTCTTGTCCGAACATGTGGAGTGATAGACTTATGTCATCAATATATCCACAGTACGTGCCTGTTGTTTTTTTCCCCCTCTTTACAGAGGTTACAACAGGACACATTTCCCGCATTAATGCGGAACTCCCCCAAGGGTGCAAGCTTGAGGGAGTTTTTTTGTGTCAAGAAATTATTATTTCCTGGTGGGAAGAAACTGGCCAGTTGACATGGTAAGGATGACGCAAGCTTTGCCTATTTCCCAACCAGATTTGTATCAAGGGGAGTAATGTTTACATAGATAGTATCGGAATATGCTCCTCCCATCTTTGATATGGCTTTCTTGTGGTCTATGTCACCAACTTCCAGAACTTTGAGATTGGATTCGCCATAGACAAGATTAGGCCAGATGATGGGAACCTTGTTATCAACTTTTTCTCCTGCCAAATAGAGGGAAAAGGGAATGAAGGAAGGGACTTGGTTATGATTGAGGTGGAAGTTGCTGTCCGGGCTTCCATTCCCGTCAGTAAAGGTTATGGAGACCCCTTGGGAGCTGGGCTTTTTGTAGCCTGTAAGGGTGAGCCGTACCTGTCCCACCTTACTTCTGTCTTGTCCCGATGTATTGTGGAGGTTGATGGATTTCTCCATGGCTGTTTGTTCAATCGAAAGTGAAACATACACTGTAGGATCAAAGAGTTGTCCGTTGAGGTAATTGGAAGAGTCTTCACCGTAGTCGATGGTAAAGAAAGGTTGGTGAGCAGAGCTGCCTTCAATGGGAATGGTATAATATGT
>CAXYZP010000236.1:0-3332 GCA_964293175.1 uncultured Sphaerochaeta sp. | reverse complement strand
TTTTCTCTCTGCGAAACGGAGCTTATGGTGCAAAAAAGCCTGGCCACTACAGATAAGGAGCATGCTGAAGTATTGTGGCGTCTCGCTCGGTTGCAGGTTTCCATCGGCGATGAGCTGCCCGAGGGTGATAAGGATGCCAAGTACCTTGAGTATGACAAGGGCGAAGCTTATGCCCTCGCTTCCATCGATAAACATCCCAATGCAATGGCATACCTCTGGAAAGCTTCCAACAGCGGACGATGGGGCCAGACCAAAGGGCCTCTGAATGCCCTGGGCAAGGCCAAGGGGATGGCTGAGGACCTTACCATGGTTGTCAACGATTTCAATACCCTCGACTCGACAGAGACATGGTATGTGCTTTCCAGCCTCTATGACGAGCTTCCCGGAGGCTTCATCTCGTTCGGCAACAAGACGTGGGCTATCAGCTACATGCGTATGGCCATGGAAACCCTGCATGATCACCTGCTCTACCCGGGGCACTACAAGAAGTTTGCAGAAGAGCTCTACAGCCGTAACTGGAGTGCCTCCAAGCGTGCCAAGGAGTTCAAGAAGATGGAGAGCAACTGGAAAAATGCTGCCACCGATATTGAGAAGTACCGCTATTATGAGGGTAAGGATGCAGGCAAAGCCCAACCCTTCTACTCCTCAGTATCATTAACAGGGATGAGCGACCGCCAGGAGGCCCTCATGGTCATCTCCTACCTCATGGCCAAGCAGAAGGTATTCGCCAATCTCCAACCCAGCGATGCAAAGGAAATAGCCAAAATTGAGGAACTCTACAGCAAGTGGACCTAGATTTTAGGTAAAGCTTCTGAAGAATTATAACAAGAAGAGTTGTTTTAGGATGACCATGGCTTTGTAAGCTATGGTCATCCTGTTTTATTTTGTAGGGTATGTAAGCAAAACATGTATCATGTTCAAGCATTGAAAAAGAGATTAGGAAAGCCTTGGGGTATCTCTTTAGTCTTCAATTCTGCCCATAATAGGCATCTTTTCCATGCTTTCTCAAAAAGTGCTTATCAAGCAGGATCTTCTGCATATCCTCTTGCTGCTGATTGTTCAGCATCATGGTATGCCATGCCATCATGGCGACCTCTTCGAGCACTACTGCATTGTGGACTGCTTCTGAGGCATCCTTACCCCAAGAGAAGGGCCCATGGCTATGCACCAGAGCAGAGGGGACAGCAACAGGATCCAATGTGGCAAACCGCTCGATGATGACATTGCCTGTCTCTTCCTCGTACGAGCCTGTTATCTCATTTTTGCTCATCTTCCTCGTACAGGGAATCTCTCCGTAGAAGTAGTCGGCATGAGTGGTGCCCAAGGGGGGGATGGATTTTCCCGCTTGGCTGAAGATCGTCGCCCAACGAGAGTGGGTGTGGACAATCCCCCCAATGTCAAGAAATGCCCGATAGAGGGCGAGGTGGGTAGGTGTATCGGAAGAGGGTTTGTACTTGCCTTCGACCTTCTCACCGGTGACAAGGTCGATGACGACCATGTCCTCAGGCCTCATGACATCGTAGGTGACCCCCGAGGGCTTAATCACCATCAGGTGGGCATCCCTATCGACAGCTGAGACATTGCCCCAGGTGAAAGTCACCAATTTGTACTGGGGAAGTTGTAGGTTAGCCTCATATACTTGCTGTTTCAGTTGTTCTAACATCGGTAAAATATCTCCTCTATTATTAGCACATTCGACGTTTGTCCATAGAACTATACAACAATCTTTTTACCGTTACCAGTCCTACAATATCCTCTTTGTCCACAACAATGAGAACATCACCCTTTATCTCCTGTATTACCTCAAGCGCTCCATACAGGTCAGAGGTGCTGGGGATGGTGATATTCTTCTTGTTGACCAAGCTCGCAATCTTCTGTGTCTGGCCAGGTTTTGAGGTATACAGCTCCTTATAGCTAATGGTCCCCAAGACATCCTTCCCGTCGATGACAGGAAGCACGCCAAGATTATGCTTGTGCATAAGGGCGAGGGTATCCTCAACACTTGAACCGGATGAACAGGAAACTATGTTCTTCTGCATGATCTGTCCTACCGTGATCATCTTAAAGGTAGAGATACGCTTGTCAAACTGAATATTTATACCCCTTCTTGTCAGCTTCTTCGTGTACATGGTCTCCTTGTACAACAGCTTGGCTACAAAATGGGACAATACGGCCCCCAGCATGAGAGGGAGCATTATCTGGTAGTTTCTCGTCATCTCAAAGATCATGATGATGGAGGTGAGTACCCCTCCGGTGACGCCAGCCACCACAGAGGCCATACCGACTATCGCATAGGCGGCTACAGGGCCTGTAGAGCCAGGGAAGAGCATATTAGCCAGGATACCTACGGCCCCGCCCAAGGCGGCTCCTAGGAATAGGGAAGGTGCAAAGATGCCTCCCGATCCTCCTGCCCCCAGCGAAAGGGTGTTTGCAAGGATTTTTAATACAATGAGAGACAACAGCATGACTAGGGAACGCATCTCGTTTGCAAGGATGCTATCCAAGAAGTCATACCCTACCCCGTAGACATAATAGGAACCGAAAGCTTTTAGGGAGATAAGGCCGATGACACCCACCAGTGTTCCGCCTACCAAGGCCTTGACGACTGAAGGAATCTTAATCTTATTGAAAAAGTCCTCCACGAAATAGACCAGATGGATAAAGGCAACGGAGAGCAACCCTGCCGCCAGGCCTAGGATTGCATAGTTCAGCAGTTCAAAGGAGGAGACCATCATATACTGGGGAATGACAAAAGCCGGATGGGCTCCCATGATCAGCGTTGATATATAGGTAGAGACAATAGAAGAGACCACCAAAGGCATGATGGTCATGATGCTGTACTCGGGAAGGATCAGCTCCAAGGCGAACATCACCCCGCCGATGGGAGCGTTGAACGTTGCACTTATGCCCCCTGCAGCCCCTGCCCCTACCAGGATGATGGTCTCCCTAGGACTGAGCTTAAATATCTGCCCCAGCGTCGATCCGAAGGATGAGCCAATCTGTACGATGGGCCCCTCCTTTCCAACTGAGCCTCCGCTACCGATGGTAAGAGCTGATGCAAAGACCTTTACCAGGGCGACTACAGGCCTTATTTTTCCCCCGTTGTTCGCTACGGCCACCATCACTTCAGGAACTCCATGGCCTTTAGCCTCAGGAGCCCATTTTTCAGTGATGAAGTTAGCAAGGGCTATACCCACGGCAGGAAAAAGGATGACAAGCTTTCCCCAAGGGGAAGGCGAAGGGGAATGCATAAAGGACAAGGTACCAGAAAACAGGAGATTATGGAAAAAATCAATAAGCAGAATCAAACAATCTATGAGAACGCAAATCCT
>CAXYZP010000235.1:0-3336 GCA_964293175.1 uncultured Sphaerochaeta sp. | reverse complement strand
GGAGACAGCTCCAGTGGCATCCTTTTGGTATCGGGCCTATTATGGCAGTTCAGACGCCTGCTCTCCATCCAAGAACAGATACAGGGCGGCGCAAGCGAATATGAAGCATTTTCTGGTGCTAAGGTTCTGGGAAAAAGCACTGCGATTCGCAGCCCCCGTGACAAGACTGTCTATCATCAGGGACGGGATACCTACTCAAAAGAGGAGTGTCGCTCCATCATAACAGCCTTGGCTGAAGCTGATATAGCAACCAAGGAAGCCGGATCTGATATGCTGCCTATCGTCTTGGAAAAAATGCTATACCGCATCGTCTCCTGCAAGGGCAGGGAACTTTCCAGTGTAGGCTTTGCAACGCTCTAGAGATTGAGCTGTTTTAGGAGACGTTGGGCAACACTCAGCGGGATACTGCCCTCCTTGGCAAGGTCTTCAGGTTGCTTGTTGAGCATTATCTCCAGGCTTCCAAAGGTCTTCATAAGTGCCATGCTCCTCTTCTTTCCTATCCCTTCCACCGATTGTAGCAACTGGAATGAGGCATCACGGCTTCTAGCCGCCTGGTTCGCACTGGTTGCAAACCGATGGCATTCATCCCTCACAGCAATAACCAGACGAAGGGCCTCGCTATACTCAGGCAACACCAGAGGGGGACGATCATCATCGAAGACAATCGTTTCAAACTTCTCCGCTATGCCGATTATAGGTATGTCAAACATACCAAGGTCATCAAGGACCTCACGAACAGCATTCACCTGCCCTTTTCCCCCATCGATTATTAGAAGGCCAGGCTTTTCAAGATTCTCGTTGAGGATTTTAGTATAACGTCTTGCAGAAGCTTCACGCATGGCCTCATAGTCATCAACCCTACCATGTAGACTCTTAATATTGTACCTGCGATAGTTGGGCTTGTCCGGATTTCCCTCTCGAAATGATATGAGGGAGGCTACCGTATACTTGCCAGACAGCTGAGCGATGTCAAAGCCTTCGATAAGAGAGGGGGGGCTGCTCAGGTTCAATACCTGGGCAAGCTCAACCAGAGCCTGGGTATTGTCCTTACTCTTCAGCCTCTTCTCCACATCGCGGGAGGCATTTTCTCTGGCCATACGCAGGATCCTATAATGCTTACCCTCCACCGGAAGGCTCACTTCAAGACGGCCTCCAAGCAGCTCTGCAAAGTATTGGCGTATCAAATGAATGTCTATCTCATGTGATACATAGAGAAACTGGGGCAGTTTCATGCCATCGGCATAGTACTGCACCAGGAAGTTCAGCAATGTATCAGTATCCTCTCCCAATGTCTCCGCCCGATACAGAGCGCGTCCGATAAGCCTACCGTCACGCATCTGCATCAAGGATATGGTACACAGCGGCCCTCGCATCTCGATAGCCGCATAGTCACGGCTTTCCTGGGCAAAGTCCTGCACCTGCTGTTCACTACCTGTAGTGGTTATGGCATCTATCTGATCACGCTTGATGGCCGCTTCCTCGAAGTTCAAAGCCTTGCTCGCTGCAACCATCTCACTCGTAAGCCGCTTGACCAGAGCTTCGGTCTTTCCTTCCAACAGGTCGATTACAGCATCTACAGACCGAGCATACTCTTCCTGGGAGACCAAGCCTGCACAGGGGCCGCTGCACAGACCTATATGGTAATAGAGACAGGGCTTGTCGCGTTTACGCAGGGGAATGCCGCACCGACGCAAGGGGAAGAGTTTTTCGATCAGGGTAAGGTAGAGATCGAGCTTCCCTCCATCGGGGAAGGGTCCAAAATATCTAGATCCGTCATCGATGATCCTACGGGTTTTAAAAACTTTGGGAAATTTTTCATTGGTGATACGAATCAGAAGATAACTCTTGCCGTCTTTCAAGGAGATGTTGTAGTGCGGAGAGTATTTCTTGATGAGGTTGTTTTCCAGTACCAGGGCTTCAAATTCATTGCCGGTGATGATGTACTCTATCTGGGCAATCTTCTTCACCAAAGCTGCTGTCTTGGCACTACGATTTGCCAGAAAATAGCTGACTACCCGCTTTCTGAGGTCTTTTGCCTTACCTACATAGATAATCGTCCCTGCACTATCCTTCATCAGATAGACACCACTGGCGTGTGGAAGTTCCCTAGCTTGTTCGCTGGGGGGAAGGGATTCTGCGACCACGTTGCCGAAGCTCTCTATCTCGGTCAGATTGCTGTAAAGCTTTTTTTCATCACTCATTATAAGCCTAGGATAATCATTGGAACTTGTTTAGGCAATCGGGAACCAGTACAATGCCCCATATGGAACACCCTCTTTTCACTACCTTGAGCCAAAACGAACAAACATACCTGCAAAGCCTGCATGAGAAGTACTCCTTCAGTTTTCAGGAACAGCGACAGATCATAGAGACTGCCTCAGACCTCCAGCAATGGAAGATGGGGCCCATAGAGAACTGGTTTGATGAAGAGAAAGCCAGCAACCAACAAGGTAAAAAGAAAACCAAAGCACTGGTTGCAAGCCTGCTCATTAAGGTCAACGAAGAGCGTAGGCGTCCTACCGACTATGCTGACTTCTTTCCAAGCGAACGCCTACCGGACAAATATCAGAGTGTCATCGTTCATACCGAGAAGATCATGGGTAGGTGTCCGTGCCCTGTCGAAGGTGAAAAAACCCGCTGTTGTAACCTCAAGACCCTCGATGCAGTAGAGCAGTGTGCCTTTGGGTGTTCCTACTGCTCCATCCAGTCTTTCTACAACAGAAGCGAGATCCAAGTGGTGGGAAATCTTCAGGAACGGTTGGAAAATATAAGCCTTGAAGAGGATACCTGGCATATAGGCACAGGCCAGAGCAGCGACTCGCTTTTGTGGGGAAACGACTTTGGTACCCTGGACGCTCTCTCTATCTTGGCTCGACGCTATCCAGAGACCATAATCGAGCTGAAGACAAAGAGCCACCGCACTGACTGGCTAGAGATGGACCTGCCTTCAAACATAGTGGCCACATGGTCGCTGAATGCCCCTACCATCGTAGAAAAAGAGGAGCATCTGACCGCCACGCTCGAGCAAAGGCTCTCTGCAGCTCGAAAGGCTGCAGACAAGGGTATCCCTGTAGGCTTCCATCTGCACCCTATGGTCTGGTTCAAGGGGTGGGAGGAGGAGTACCGTCAGGTCATCGAGAAGGTTACCGCAACCTTCGAGGCAGAAGAGCTGGTCATGTTCTCCTTGGGAACATTGACCTTTACCAAGGCTGTGCTCCGAACACTCAGGAGCCAGGGACGTGAGAGCCGTATCCTTGATATGGAGCTTACAGGAGCTGCCGGCAAGTACTCCTATCCCCTGGCGACCAAACAGGAGATGTTCTCCCATGCCTATTC
>CAXYZP010000234.1:0-3347 GCA_964293175.1 uncultured Sphaerochaeta sp. | reverse complement strand
AGAATATCAAACAAGACAGTCTTGGCAAAGTGGTCAGGGCCTACAAAGGCGACCTTGTCGCCACTGTTGAGGACCAGGTTGTACTTGTCCAATACCTTGACTCCGTCAATGACCTTGGTCAGGTCCTTCACCTCAAGAATGTTCTTTCCAGGTTCACGCAACGGCTTAAAAGCGATATAGGGAAAACGCCTCGAGGAGGGTTTGATATCATCAATGGTAAGCTTGTCTATAAGCTTCTTCCTGCTGGTAGCCTGCTTTGCCTTTGAAGCATTGGATGAGAAGCGCTGGATAAAATCCTTAAGTTCAGAGATTTTCTCGTCCCTGCGCTTCTTATCGTCCTTCATCTGCTTTCCTGCCAACTGGCTGGAAAGATACCAGAAGTCATAGTTTCCCACAAAAAGCTGGATCTTGCCAAAGTCTATGTCAGCAATATGAGTACATACTGTATTAAGGAAGTGACGGTCATGGCTCACTACAATGACAGTGTTGTCAAAATTAGCCAGGAAGTCCTCCAGCCAGTGGATGGACTCAAGGTCCAAGTGGTTGGTAGGTTCGTCAAGCAGGAGGATATCAGGATTGCCGAACAGAGCTTGTGCAAGCAGGACACGCACCTTGATGTTGTCTTCAACTTCACGCATTGTCTTTTCCTGCAGTTCAGTGGCAATTCCGAGGCCATCGAGCATCTGAGCCGCCTGGGCTTCAGACTCCCAACCACCCATGTCGGCAAAGTCCCCTTCAAGTTCAGCGGCACGAAGACCGTCCTCTTCTGTAAAGTCTTCCTTTGCATAGATAAGGTCGCGCTCCTTCATAATAGCATAGAGCTGCTCATACCCCATTACGACAGTTTCAAGAACGGTATAGTCGTTAAAGGCAAAGTGGTCCTGTCTGAGGACCGCCATACGTTCTCCTGGGGTTATGATGACATCCCCCGTGTCGGATTCAATCTCACCGGAAAGAATCTTCAGAAACGTAGATTTGCCGGCGCCATTAGCTCCAATGATGCCGTAACAGTTTCCTGCATTGAATTTTATATTAACTTCTTTAAACAGAACCTGAGTTCCATATGAAAGTCCTATGTTTGAAGCGGTAATCATAATATGTTTCCTTATGGTGTAGTATAGCGAAAAAAAAGAGCAACCATCAAGGCTGCCCCTTCTTACATTTTAGTTCCTAGGGGAATCGAACCCCTATTTAGAGACTGAGAATCTCCTGTCCTAACCATTAGACGAAGGAACCGTTTACTGGGATGGAGGGGCTCGAACCCCCAAAGGCAGAACCAGAATCTGCTGTGTTGCCATTACACTACATCCCAACATTAAATCCTGTGGTAGGATACGGAAACGTACATCTTTTGTCAAGTGGGTTTTGAAGAATCCCCACTATTCAGCGTCGTATTCCACCAATACATCAACAGGATACTTGTATAAAACTTTTTCGTAGTTGAGAAAGGGCAATCCGATAACACCGATGATCCCTTCAACCTTCGCTCCATTCTCCTCAAAGATCGATGCTGCGGCCTCTAAGGTGCCTCCAGTGGCGATAAGGTCATCGACAAGCAAGACGTGGGAATCAGCAACGACGTCCACTTCCTGGACACAGACCACATCACATCCGTACTCGAGCTCAAAGCTCTTCTGATGTGATTTTCCAGGGAGCTTTCCCAGTTTGCGTACCAACACCAAGGGAACACCAAGACGTTCGGCAAGAGGGGCAGCAAAAATGAATCCACGGGCCTCAATTCCTGCGATGCAATCGATATTCTTGCCTTTACAAAGATCCTCAAGCCTATCGATACAATACGCAAAGGCTGTAGGAACCGCTAAAATACCGGTTATGTCATAATAGAGAACACCCGGTTTAGGGAAATCGGGTACTTTGCGAATTACGTTATCCAAATCATACTGTGTGTCCATAAGCCTCTCGTTAGGGGTAAGTTTTCTTGAATGCACTTACGCGGGCACTCGCTGATTCACTGTAATCAGATCGTACTCCATCTTGTAAATAATTATAGGCAAGGGCTGCAATCATAGCCCCATTGTCAGTGCAAAGTTTAAGCGAAGGAAATGCAACCTCATACCCGCCTTTCTCCAGAGCGGTGAGTTCACTGCGAAGCAGGGAATTTGCGGCAACACCGCCACCGGCGCTGATCCGCTTGAGACCGGTATCATCGAGAGCTAGGCGAACGCGACGCATCAGAGTTCCCACCGCCACCCTCTGAAAGGATGCTGCGATGTTTTCCGCACTCTTCTCACTCTCTCCGTCCCAAAATTGGTCGCGTTGATTTATCACCGCGCTTTTAAGACCGCTGTAGGAGATATCATACGGATGGTCACCCTTGCTCAGGGCAGATCCAGGAAAGCAGAAGGCCAGAGGGGTTCCGCTTTGTGCAAGGCGGTCGATGACTACTCCACCGGGATACCCCAGATTGTAATGCTTAGCCACCTTATCAAAAGCCTCTCCGATGGCATCATCGATAGTAGTACCCAATACCTCTATAGTATCATAACTGTCTACCCTGCAGATAACTGTATGTCCACCTGAAACCAATATCCCCAAATAGGGATAGGCAAGAGGTTTCTCAACCTGGGAAGCGTATAGGTGGGCACGTATATGGTCAATGGTTATGAAGGGCACGCCCAAAGTAGCGGCAAAGCCTTTGGCGAAGTTCAAGCCGACAAGCAAGGAACCTAAAAGGCCAGGTCTGCTGGTCACAGCCACTGCATCAATATCGTCCATAGTCAGACCACTCTTCTCTACTGCTGCCTTGACTACCTGTGCTATCCACTCTGTATGAAGTCGGGATGCAAGTTCTGGAACAACCCCTTCATAGGGTTTGTGCAGTTCTATCTGAGTAGCAACCACATTGCTCAAAATCTCCTTGCCGTCACGTACGATAGCAGCAGAGCATTCGTCACAAGAGGTCTCAATGCCTAGGACGTTCATAGATCGTCATCCTCATCATCAAAGGCAGAAAATTCAAAGGGTTCAAAATCAAAGACAAACTCATCTTCAGAGACCATTTCTGCTATATCACTAAGCTCCATGCCATATTCCAAGGCATTCGGAAACATATCAAGAAGGAACTGTGCAACATCCGGTTGCCAGCTTTCGCCCACCCTCGTGGGGACCTTGCTCTTATGTGTGTTCAGCAGCATCACAACTTCCTGTGTCACTGCATGGCTGAATAATCCTTTAGTTTTCAAAATATACCCTCTTCTTCCATAGCGTACTGACAATACAAGGCAAGGTCAACTGATATATATTGCTCCCCGTTAAGCCCAAAACAGGACTGCCTATGAGGACTTTCAATCAATGCAGGTATAGCGAACACAGTTGCGCCCTGCATC
>CAXYZP010000233.1:0-3357 GCA_964293175.1 uncultured Sphaerochaeta sp. | reverse complement strand
TCGCCACTGGCTTCCTTCACCCCTCCGATATTCGGACAGGCTTCGCTTAGGGCCTTCACTGTAGAGGTCTCGATATTCACCCCGGTCCTTCCCTTGATATTGTACAGGATGCAAGGAATATCCACGCTGTCGGCAATGGCCTTAAAGTGCTCATACAAACCTTTCTGGGTAGGTTTGTTGTAATAGGGATTCACCAGCAATACAGCATCAGACCCAACTTCCTGGGCATGGCGTGAGAGCCTGATAGCCTCACTGGTGGCATTCGAGCCGGTCCCGGCAATGACAGGGACCCTGCCATTGGAAAACTTGACTGTGAGGGCGATGACCCTGTCATGCTCATCATGGCTGAGAGTCGGACTTTCTCCTGTGGTCCCACAAGGCACCAAACCGGAGACCCCACTTGCGATCTGTGTCTCGACGATCTGCTGTAGCATATCCTCATCTAAAAAGTCTTTCTTGGTAAAAGGAGTTACCATTGCGGTAAACACTCCCCTAAAATTAATATCCTTCATTATACACGCTCCCCTAAATATACGTCTTCGAGCATGGCATCCAGGGTAAACAACCCTTTCCTACCATCGGTTATCCACAAGGCAGCCTTAAGGGCACCGGTTGCAAAACCTTCACGGGACCGTGCCCGATGGGTCAGCTCTATGGTGTCATCCTGACTGTCAAAAGTTACTGTATGAGTTCCAGGCACGGATCCTCCCCGGACTGAGGCGACATGGATCTCACCATCCTCGCGCCTTCGATGCAGGGTATCAGAAAACACTGAACTCTTGTCTGGAGTGTTGTCCAACACCATCTGCGCCAGCATGACCGCTGTCCCTGAAGGGCTGTCCGCCTTCTGGGCATGATGTGTCTCTTGGATAAAGGGGTCATAGAGACCACTTTTGCCGAAGAGACTGGATGCATATTTTACAACTTGGAAAAAGAGAGCTACTCCAAGGGAGAAGTTGCCGCTGTAGATGATGGAGCAGGCTTGCTCATCAATGGCGTCTCTGACGCTCTCAAGTCTTTCATACCACCCTGTGGTCCCAATGACTGCAGGGATGCCCAGTCTTGCGTAGAGGACAATATTATCCACCACCACAGAGGGATGGGTAAAATCGATGGCCACCGTGCACCCGTTGAGCGTAGAAGCATCAAGGTGGGTATCGGTGACTTCAGGCAGGTTTGCTATCGGGTCGATCACAGCAACCACCTCATGGCCTTGGCCAAGGGCTTGATTACGTATGAGCTGACCCATCTTTCCATATCCGACTATAGCTACTTTCATGATTCCTCCAACATGAAAGAGCCTATCAGAAATATGACAATGTTGTCCATAGTATAACAAAATGTTTTTATTATAACAATCTTGTTACTTTATCGCTTTTTATTCCTATCCCGTTTCTTTCGCTCTTCGCTCGCCTTCATGAAATCTGCAAAGGTACCTCCAGCGGAGGGAGTCTCACTGACCACCTCAGAGGGGGCCCCGGTGTTACCCCATGGGCGGTCTTCGCTTCTTTTAGGTTCCCGAGGACGATTGTCCCTCTGGTAGGTAAGCTTGCTAGGGCGCACCACCTCTATGACCGTCTCCCAGGTATAGTTCTTCTTTTCCGGGGTAGTTTTCGGGTCATCAGGAAGGGAGAACCCTTGCATGGCACTCTTTTTGGGAAGGGCTTTCTTCACCACCAGCTTTTTCTTGGGAACCACAGCTCCCACAACTTTAGGCTTGGCTACAACCTTGACAACGACAGGGGGTTTTTCAACAGGGTCCGAAAACACCCGTTTCTTAATCTCCTTCTCCTCGTAGGAACAGGAGAGCCTCTGACAGATAAAGTGATTCTGCCCTATCTCATCAACGACCTTCATCATCGCTCCCTTACAGTGCGGACAGGCCTTTGACTCCTTAAACTGGGGAGCGTAGGTCTCTCCGCTGGAGATGACCTGCTTTACCAGAGAGCGGGTACTCTCCTTGATATCTTCGATAAAGAGGACGCTGTCCTCTTTGCCTTCTGCAATACGGGAAAGGCGCTCTTCCCACTTACCGGTAAGGTGAGCACTGCACAATAGATCCGGAGCAAGGCGAACCACCTCCCGACCCTTGGCAGTGGGAACGAGTTCCCTACCCTTACGGTCGACGTAGTGGTTTCTGATAAGCTTCTCTATGATATCGGCACGGGTGGCAGGAGTCCCCAGACCATTGCCCAGCTGTTTCTTCAGCTTTGCATCATCGACCAGGCGTCCTGCATGCTCCATTGCCGAAAGCAGGGTTGCTTCGGTGTACCGTGATGGAGAGGCTGTTGCCATGCGTCGTGTCTTCACCGATCCGATGACAACCTCACCTCCTTCCTTCAGAGAGAGCAATGCGGCATTGAAGGGTTCATCATCCTCAAGCAGGGCTTCTGCACTGCGTCGCCCGATAAGACGCGCCACATCACGCCAGCCCTGTTGAACAGGGATGGTAAGGCGGGTCTGAAAACGTGAACCCTCAACCTCGGCTACGAGGGTGGTGGTCTTATAGAGATAATCCGGGCTGAGGACTTCTAAAAACCTCATGACAATGAGTTCCCACAGGGCCCGCTCGTTTTTGGAAAGTTTAGCGAGGTCGACCTTCTGGTCGGTGGGGATGAGGGCGTGGTGGTCAGTGACCTGCAGGTCCTGGACAAAACGCTGCTCGTCGATCCTAAAGCCCTCGGAAACAAAGGAGTTCGCAAGAGGGGCAAAGGGAGTAAGGGCTAAGGAGCGCAGTCTCTGGGGGATGGTCGCAACTATGTCGCTTGTGATATAACGGCTGTCTGTCCTTGGGTAGGTCACGATCTTATGCTGCTCATAGAGCCTCTGCAGAGTGTCCAAGGTCTCCTTGGCGCTGAAACTCAAGTGGTTATTCGCATCGCGCTGCAGTTCGGTAAGGTCATACGCAAGAGGTGGCTGTTCGTTCTTTTCCACTGTTTCCAAGCTCGTGATAACACCACGTTTACCAACCAGGGAAGTTTCCAGATGGTTGGCAGTCTCTTCGCTCTTGATACGGATGGTATCCTCATCAGTGTAGTGGGAAGCGGAGAAGGAGCCGAAGTCAGCCTTTAGGGTCCAGTAAAACTGCCCGGCAAAGTTTTCGATCTCATCCTCACGACCTGTCATGAGGGCTAGCGTCGGTGTTTGTACCCTGCCGGCTGAGAGTTTGGCGTCGTAATGGCAGGTAAGGGCGCGTGTTACGTTCATCCCTACATACCAGTCGGCAGCAGCGCGGCTTTCGGCGGCGCTGTAAAGGTTCTCATAGAGTTTGGCATCCTTGAGATTGGCAAAGCCTTCGCTAATGGCACTGTCGGTCTGACTGCTGATCCAAAGCCTTTTAGCCTCGCCCTCATACCC
>CAXYZP010000232.1:0-3399 GCA_964293175.1 uncultured Sphaerochaeta sp. | reverse complement strand
CTAGAGGGTTATCTCAATTGAGTCCCTCTTCTTATGCCTGGCACTGAAGTTCCTACACGTTCTATACGCTCCCAGTACCTTACATGTCTCCCCCTCTACAAAGACCGTGTCATACCGGTCTCCGGAATTGAGGGGGAGGCTGAAGGTAATGGTTGTCTTCTTAGCTTCCTCTACGAAGGAGATTGCCTTGGCAGACTCCTTTCCCCCAAGGGAGACATCGCTTGAGTGGCTGGTATTTCCTGTCCCATACTCATCACTGATGTACACCTTCCCATTCTCCACATAGGCAAGGATGTAATCAGCATCCTTCATACGCTTTGTGGGGTTGAAGCCCAGCGATATCCACCCTGTTGTGGGGGCACTCATGGTGAATTCAATGCTCTCGGCTTTGAAGGCCCAGGAGAAGGACCAGTCTTTGGCGAACTCTTCCGTGTTTTGGGCAAACAGGGGAGAGGTGAGCAAACAGAGGAAAATCAGGACGAAGAACACATACCACCCTCGCATCTTGTTCATGTGAAACTCCTTGGACCAATTTCTGTTGCAAACCCTTTCTCCTTATTGATACTATAGGTTAATGGCTAGCGCAAGAATGCGGGGGATATATTTTCTTTCCATCGAATCGGTGTATTCTTGCATCTCACGCCCAAGGAGCTCCTATGACCTTTCTTCAGGACCTTGCGTACATATCATTTCTGAATTTTCCCCTTATCGGATACTTGGGAATATTCAGCTACCTCTCCTTGGTGGCAACTGCCACAGTCTCCATCCTGACCAGGCGAAGGATCGCAAAGATCCCTATGCGCATACACTTCAGGCTTGCCTACCTTACCCTTACCCTGGCAACTGTGCATGCCATCCTTGCCTTGGCGGTCTACCTGTAGCGCTCATGCATTTTTTCCTCCAGAAATATACAAGGTATGCAGTTTGAAAGCCATATACTGACTAGAGCACGTTTGTCTAATTGCAAGTATAATACTAAGGTATCTTTTTGTCTTTTATAGAGTTATTTCTTGAAATAAACCTCGAAAAGGGTAATACTGGAGAGAACCCTAGGAGGAACAGATGCGAAAAACTGATGTACTCGTAATTGGCGGAGGAGCCTCTGGCTTGCAGGCTGCCATAACTATCAAGACAACCTACCCTGAAAAAGAGGTATTGCTCGTACGAAAAGAACAGCAGGTACTTATTCCTTGTGGAATTCCTTACCTGTTTGGAACCTTGGAAGATACAAGCAAGGATATCCTTCCAGACAAGCTACTCTCCAGTGTGGGTGTTGAGATTATAATCGATGAGCTCGTTGATATCCAGGTGAAGGACCATGCGTGTGGATTTGCCAGTGGTGAGAGCATCAATTATGGCAAGCTTATCCTAGCAACAGGTTCAGTCCCTACCAAGCCTACATGGCTGAAGGGATCGGATATGAAGCATGTCTACACCATTCCCAAGGACAAGGTCTATCTTGATGCGATGCTAGCCAGCCTTTCCTCTCTCAAGGAAGTGTTGGTGGTAGGGGCAGGCTTCATTGGTGTTGAGGTTTCTGACGAGCTGAACAAGCGTGGGTACAAGGTTACGCTGCTGGAGATCGAGAAACAGATCCTCAACAGGGCCTTCGACCCTGAATTCGGTAAGATTGCAGAAGAGCACCTCTCAGAGCGTGGCGTCAATGTCGTTACCGGAAAAGGCATCGCTGAGATTCAAGGTAAGGACGGAAGCGTCCAGAGTGTAGTGCTCTCCACAGGGGAGAAACTCACAGCCGATGCTGTCATCCTTTCGATGGGCTATGCCCCGAATACTGCGATAGCACAGAAAGCTGGATTGCCTCTGAATGAGTATGGCTTTATCCGTGTATGTGAGTATATGCGCGTCCTGCCGTGTAACAGTGATATCGTAGCGGTGGGGGACTGTGCAGAGAAGCGTGACTTCATCACCCGTAAGCTCGACCGCACCATGTTGGCTTCGACAGCTTGTGCAGAGGCACGCACTGCAGGTATGAACCTCTATTTCCTCAGCCCCTGCAAGCCTTTCACCGGAACCATCGCTATCTATGCAACTGCTATAGGCTCTCATGCGTTCGGAACGGCCGGCATAACCGAAGAGAAGGCCATACAGGAGAACTTCTCAGTGGTTTGTGGCAGTTTCACCGGTATGGATACCCATCCTGGCAACCTCTCCCACACCCACAAGCAGACCGTCAAGCTCATAGTGGCCAGTGATTGTGGCATGATCTTGGGTGGTGAGGTATATGGGGGCCCAAGCATTGGGGAACTAACCAATGCCATCGGTTTCCTCATCCAGAATAGGGTGACGGTTAAGCAGTTGCTGACCATGCAGATCGGCACGCACCCCTTGCTTACAGGATCCCCTGCTGGGTATCCCTTGATCAAGACTGCTGAAGTCATCGTGAAAAAAATGCGCTAGAGCATCATCATCTCCATCTCCCTGTGGTGCACTGCCCCACAGGGACTCTTTCTCTCCTTGCAGTATGCTCAAGCAATCCAAGGCACACACCATCCAACCAAGCAGTACGTTCCTTCTATTCAAGCAAAAAACAGCTATATTCTCTCTCACATACCATTTCTGAGGATAGTCCCTGCGTGTTCTCTCCTGTACTATTACCATCAACCCAATGGCAAGAAATCGGGTTTGCAAAAGAGTTTTGCATAAACTCTTGTTATTTACTGTATATTTTTTGCATATAAATAGACAAACTGCATACATAGGTGTTACACTCCTTCAAAATGTACTCACATGATGGTCATCCCTGGCCAGAAGGATTGCTTGTATGGAGAAGAAAAACATCGATTGGGGCAGCCTTGGTTTTACCTATTCCAAGACCGATAGCCGATATGTTTCCCACTGGAAAGGGGGAGTCTGGGATGAGGGACAGATGGTCGGAGACGCCAACGTCACCATCAATGAAAGTGCTGGTGTCTTGCAGTATGCACAGACCTGCTTTGAAGGCTTGAAGGTCTACACTACAGTAGATGGCCGGGTAGTTGCCTTTCGTCCCGACCTCAATGCAAAACGTATGTACGACACAGCAAAAAGATTGCTGATGCCCGCCTTCGATGAAGGGCGATTTGTTGAAGCACTGGATAAGCTGGTCAAGGCAAACCTTGCCTATGTTCCTCCCTATGGCAGTGGAGCTACGCTGTATATCAGACCCTTCCTGTTTGGCAGCGGACCTGTTATCGGAGTCGCCCCTTCCCCTGAATATACCTTCAGGATGTTCTGCACGCCAGTCGGTCCTTACTTCAAGGGTGGGGTAAAGCCCTTGAAGCTGGTCGTAAGTGAATATGACAGGGCAGCCCCCCAGGGAACCGGCCATATCAAGGCAGGGCTCAACTATGCAATGAGTCTGTATGCCGCAGCAGAATTGAATGAAAGAGTAAAAAACGC
>CAXYZP010000231.1:0-3407 GCA_964293175.1 uncultured Sphaerochaeta sp. | reverse complement strand
TACAACAACCTCGGCCCGGTAGGGGACGAGAACTACGTCATGCCCCTAGGCAAGGCCGTGGTAAAGAAACGGGGCACACATGTGACTATTGTTTCTTACAGCCATGCTGTGATGACCTGCCTCAATGCCGCAACTATCTTAAGCTCACAAGATGAGATAGAGGTTGAGGTCATAGACCTGGCAACCATCAAGCCCATAGACAGGCAGACCATCCTTCGCTCGGTACAGAAGACAGGTCGGTTGCTTGTTGTGCATGACAGTCCCGAGGCCGGTGGATATGGAGCCGAGGTGGTTTCGTTGGTCACCTCCGACGAGTTGAGCTTTACCTCCTTGATAGCGCCACCGGTGCGCCTCTGCGGTAAAGAGAGCCCTGTTCCTTTCTCCCCTGAGCTGGAAAAACAGGTTGTTCCTACAAAAGAAGAGGTCGTAACAGCGGTTCGCCGCCTTTTCCGCCCTGTAGAGCCTTTTCATTTTTCCCTGTAGCCGCTAGAATGAGCTCACTATCGCCGCACTCATTGCGGCGTTGTTTACAGGAGTAAAAACAGCATGGATATCGATGTAAAGAACTTACATCCCCTTGAAGTCCGCCTCCTTCGACACGTTTCCCTCGGTCAAAATATCACAGGGAACGGCATTGTTGAGGAGCTTGGCTACAAAGTAGGGCAGTGCAACCAGGCCTTCAGCTGGTTGAGTGCCAAGGGGTACCTGATCGAAACAAGCCGCACCAAAGGTGTGTTCTATGAACTTACAGACTTCGGAAAGGAACAACAGGCGAAAGGCACTCCTGCCCAGCGCATTTTTGCTCTGCTTGCCACCGGTCCCAAGACTCTTCCTGAGATTGCCGAAGAGCTCTCTCTAGAGAGGAGCGAGATAGGTTCTGCTTTTGGACAGCTATCCAAGTCTGAAGTTGTCTTTATGAACGAAGAGAACAAGGCTACCCGAAAAAAAGATTTTCTCCCCTTGGAGATTGAAGTTGCCGCAGCTCTGCTGACCAAAGGCCTTGAAGGCGAGATAGCAGAGTCTTCCTTGTCGAAAGAAGAGAAGCAGGCAATGCAGAAGATATCCAAGAAGCGGGGTGCTGCAAACTCCCCCTTTAAGATGATAGAGCGTGAAGACCTCGTCTTCCAACTGACAGAAGAGGGCGAGCAAGCCCGTAAGGCTATCTTTGAAAAGAACATCACCGGTGAGGAGCTTGGCTCTGTCACTTCTGAGATGCTCTCAAGCGGTAGCTGGAAAACCGGGACCTTCCGTCCTTACGGCCTCAATGCCCCGACTTCCCGTCTTATTCCCGGTCGTCACAACCCCTATGGAAACTATCTGCAGTGGGTCAAGGACAAGCTTTGTGCCCTCGGCTTCGAAGAGTTCGATGGTCCCTTGGTGGAGAACGAGTTCTGGAATGGTGATGCCCTGTTTATGCCACAGTTCCACAGTGCCCGTGATATCCATGATGTCTACTACCTGAAGGAACCCCGACACTGCAAGAAGATCGAGGAGCCTTGGCTTAGCCAGGTTGCCCAGACCCACGAAGATGGTTGGAATACCGGAAGCCGTGGCTGGCGCTACTCCTTTGACCATGAATTTACCCGTCGTCAGGTTCTTAGGAGCCAGGGCACGGTTCTCTCTGCAAAACAGCTTCCCACGGCAAAGGTTCCCGGAAAGTACTTCGGCGTCGCCCGCTGTTTCCGGTACGACCAGGTCGATGCTACCCATGGGGCAGACTTCTATCAGACTGAGGGCATCGTTCTTGGTAATGATGTGAACTTGAAGACCCTGTTGGGCCTATTGAAGATGTTTGCTGAAGAGATCGCCGGAGCTGAAGAGGTCAGGTATGTCCCTGGCTATTTCCCCTTCACCGAACCCTCCATAGAAGTGCATATCAAGCACCCGGTGCTTGGATGGTTTGAACTTGGAGGAAGTGGAATATTCCGTCCTGAGGTAACCAAGGCTATGGGTATCGATGTACCGGTCCTTGCTTGGGGATTGGGAATTGATCGTATGGCGCTTATGCACCTCGGCCTGAATGATCTGCGCGAACTCTTTACCCCGAATATTGAGAGTGTCCGCACTAGGAGGGGGAACTAATGCCAAAAATTGAAACTTCAGAAAAGCTATTCTACGGTTTACTTGGGAAAACCCTCACAGACAGTCAGCTGGAAGAGATTCTTCCCGTTGCCAAGGCCGAACTCGATGGCCATGAGGATGACCTTCTCAAGATTGAGCTCAACGACACTAACCGCCCTGACCTTTGGTCAGCTGCAGGTGTAGCACGTCTTTTGAAGGCATACTGGGGTGTTGAGGCTCCCGTCTATGACTTCTGTTCGACAAAAGAAGAGACCTTCGATAGTGAGGGACGGGAATTGCATGTCCATAGTTCCGTCTCGACTGTCAGGCCCTATGGCATTGCCTTTGGTGCAAAGGGACACACCATCGACGAGCATGATCTCGAGGCTCTTATCCAGAGCCAGGAGAAGTTGTGCTCTAACTTCGGGCGTAAACGTAAGACCATAGCGATGGGTATCTATCGCTCCGCCATGATCAAGTATCCTGTGCATTACAAGGGTGTTGATCCTGATGAGACCAGTTTTGTACCCTTGGGGATGAGTGAGAAACTTACCCTCCGGGAAATTTGTACGCAGCACCCTAAAGGAAAGGAGTACGGTCCCATCGTAGCGGATAGTCCTCTCTATCCGTACATCACCGATGACAATGGCGAAACACTCTCGTTCCCTCCTGTGATCAACAGCGCACGAATAGGTGCTGTTGAAGTGGGGGACAGCGAGATCTTTCTTGAACTGTCCGGTACGGACCTACCTGATATGCTGCTGGCAGCATCCATCATGGCATGTGATATGAGCGACTTGGGTTTTGATATCCTGCCGGTCAAGTGTATCTTCCCTGAAGAGACTGCATTCGGTAAGGAAATCACCGTTCCCTATTATTTCCAGGAACCGGCTTCCTGTTCCCTTGCTCTGGTTCACAAGACCTTGGGCGAGAAGATGACAGGAGAAGATGCAGTTGCATCTTTGAAGAAGATGGGCATCTATGCCATCTACTCCGATGATACCATCTACGCAACAGTGCCTGAATTCCGCAATGACTTCCTCCACCCCTGTGATTTGGTAGAGGATATCATGATCGGGTACGGTCTGGGTAATTTTCAGCCCGAGATGCCACAGGACTTTACTGTTGGCAGACTTACTGCTGCTGAAGAGTTGGGACGTAAGGTAAAGGACATCATGGTGGGCCTAGGCTTCCAGGAGATGGTCTACAACTACTTGGGTTCCCGACGCGAGTATGCCACCAATATGGAAGTCGATGGAAGTCAGTATATCTCCATTGCTAACCCGATGAGCGAGAACTATGAGATGGTTCGCCCTTCGATCATTCCTTCGATGATGGAGAGTGAG
>CAXYZP010000230.1:0-3419 GCA_964293175.1 uncultured Sphaerochaeta sp. | reverse complement strand
AGCATTTGCCGCAATTACTCAACTCGGGAGTACTGCTCTGACGTGGTCGAAGAGATCATGAACATCTGTAACCAGGAAAAAATACCCCATCCCACGATCCTCAGTGAATAGGGGAGGGCGTTGGTCACCTATTACTCAGTCCTGTTGATGAATATTCTGGATACCAACGTATTCTGGAACGGCAAGGGCAGGGACGAGACTATCCCAGAAGAGCTTCGTCCAGCTTTAGACAACCTCTTGTATGTGCGTACAATGCTCAAGGAGGAGACAGCTCAGGAGTGTCTCAACGACTTGAACTACTACCGGGAGGAGATTCGCAACAAATTCCTCTACGGTCAGGTAAACATGCGAGAACGTGCTGCGGCCGAGCATCTTTATTGGTCCATTATCAGCGAGATTTACACCCTTATGAAGAATCAGGAGCATCCGTCCCCACACCTGAAGGTATTGGAACGTCAGCTCTCTGATATTTATTATGGCAATTACAGTCTCTTTCAGTCATTGCCTGATGTGTGGGCTATCGATCAGCTGTTTCCCATCATGCCAATCCACCTGTTGGACAAAAAGCCCGAAAGGCAGGCTATCCTCTCGGATATCACCTGTGACAGTGAAGGTAAGATCGACCGCTTCATTGGACGAGGGACCGTTGAGAATACCCTTCCTGTCCACGTACCCCCTGAAGATGATGACTATATCATGGGTGTTTTTCTGGTAGGGGCCTATCAGGAGACCTTGGGTGATCTGCATAACCTCCTTGGTGATACCAACGTCATGAGTATCACCTATGATGAGGATGGCAAGTTCAGATTTCACAATGAGTTGGAAGGTGATACCATCGCAGAGGTACTCAGCTATGTAGAGTATGATACCAAGCAGATGGAGGCGATGATCCGCACTAAAGCGGAAAAAGCTGGCCAGGAAGGGAAGATCACACCACAACAGAGAAGGAAGATCATCTCTGCCTACACAGCTGGGATGAGGGGATATACCTATTACGAGACCGATCAGGAGGATTGATACGATGAAAAAACGTTTGATGATAATAGGCGCCGGTGGCGTCGGTAATGTGGTGGTAAGAAAGTCTGCGAGGATGGATGATCTCTATAGCGAGATCATGCTGGCAAGCAGGACAAAATCCAAGTGTGATGCCATCGCAAAGGAAGCAGGACCCGTTCCTGTGATAACCGCAGAAGTCGATGCTGATGATGTGAGTGCCCTGGTAGCCCTTATTAAGAGCTTCAAGGCCGACCTTCTTATCAATGTGGCTCTTCCGTATCAGGACCTAACTATCATGGAAGCCTGTCTGAAGACTGGGGTGCACTATGTCGATACCGCAAACTATGAGCCTAAGGACAAGGCGGAGTTTGAGTACTCCTGGCAGTGGGCAATCGATCAGCGATATAAGGATGCGGGTCTTACAGCAATACTCGGCAGTGGCTTTGACCCAGGGGTGACCAATGTGTTCACAGCCTATGCTGCAAAGCATTACTTTGATGAGATTCACTACCTGGACATAGTCGACTGCAACGCAGGCGACCATGGCAAGACCTTTGCCACGAACTTCAACCCTGAGATCAACATCAGAGAGATTACCCAGAAGGGACGCTATTGGGATGAGGGAACGTGGAAAAGCACCGAGCCTCTTTCCGTTATGAAGAGTGTTGACTACCCCAATATTGGAGAAAGAGACTCCTACCTGCTTTTTCATGAGGAACTCGAATCGTTGGTGAAGCATTTTCCCACTATCAAGCGTGCACGGTTCTGGATGACTTTCTCAAAGCAGTACATCAATCACTTGCAGGTTTTGGAAAGCGTGGGTATGACAAGCATCAAGCCTATCCTGTATGAAGGAATCGAGATACAGCCTTTGCAATTCCTCAAGGCAGTGCTTCCCGAACCCTCTTCCTTGGGTGAGAACTACAAGGGTGAAACTAGCATTGGCGTACAGTTGAGGGGTATCAAGGATGGCAAGGAACGAACCGTCTATATCTACAACAACTGTAAGCACCAAAGTGCCTATGAAGATACCAAAGCCCAAGCTGTTTCCTATACCACTGGGGTCCCTGCTTCCATCGGAGGCAGACTGCTCGCCCAGGGTATTTGGAAGAAGAGCGGGGTTTGGAATATGGAACAGTTCGACCCCGACCCTTTCATGGCTCTTCTTTCTGAAATGGGCCTTCCTTGGGAGGTTGTCATCGATGAAGAGCTTGCATTTAACCAAGAGGATATGAGCAATGCTTGATACAAGACATATAATCCATACTCCAGCCTTTGTGCTGGAGTATGATGCTTTGCAGAAGAATCTCGCCCTCATACGGGACTTGCAAGAGGAGTTGCCCTGCACCTTCCTGTTCGCCCTCAAGGGTTTTGGCATGCATAGAGTTTTTCCTGAAATTGCAACGGTCGCACAAGGTGCAACTGCAAGCTCGCTGAATGAGGCTCGTCTAGCCAGTGAATATTTTACAAACGTGCATGCCTATGCCCCGGTCTATCAAAAAGACGAATTTGACGCCATAGCAAACCTTTCGACACACATCACTTTCAACTCGGCTGATCAATACACTAGGTATAAGGATCGTTTGGGATCCTCCCTTGCAGGTCTACGGGTCAACCCCAAGTATGAGGTGGTAGAGACTGCCCTGTACGATCCTTGCTCCCCTGGCTCGAGGCTAGGGATACATCCTGACAGTCTGCCAGAGCTGCCTCTTGGTATATCTGGCCTCCATGTACACAACCTCTGTGAAAGTGGAGCCCTGGAGATGAAGGGGACCTTAGAAGCTGTTGAAAAGCAGTATGGGAAGTTCTTCTCCAGTCTTACCTGGCTTAATCTAGGGGGAGGTCATCTGGTGACCCGAGAAGGGTATGATCTCGAACTTTTCAAAAAAACAGTGATTGCTTTCAATAAAAAATACCCTCACATTGACTTGATCTTTGAACCCGGAGCTGCCTATGTCTGGGAAACAGGGGTTTTGGTATCTGAGATTCTGGATATTGTAACCAGTGATGGCATAGCAACGCTCATGCTTGATACCTCCTTCACCGCCCATATGCCCGACTGTCTGGAGATGCCTTATACCCCTACAGTAAGGGGAGCGAAAATTGTAGATGCATCGAACAAATTAGAGGATGGTCATCGTTTTCGTCTTGGAGGAGCTAGTTGTCTGGCAGGGGATTGGGTAGGGGACTATCTGTTTCCTGAAATTCCAAAGGTAGGCGATAGGCTCGTTTTCTCTGACATGATGCATTACACCATGGTGAAGACCACCATGTTCAACGGGGTTGCCCTCCCTGATATCGGTATTGCTCGGGATGACACCTATGAGGTTGTCAAACATTTCACGTATGAGGATTATAAGGGTCGCCTGTCCTAAGGAGTGAAGATGAAACCGTATTTCTTAGATTCTGAATACCCTAACGCT
>CAXYZP010000229.1:0-3420 GCA_964293175.1 uncultured Sphaerochaeta sp. | reverse complement strand
CATATAAAACTGACATTCGTCGACGGAAGCCGAAAGGCCCTCATAGAGGAGTAATGCATGAGTTTTGAAACAGATGTATCCAGGATCGAGGAGATTGCCCAGAAGCTCAACGCTTCGGATACAAGCCTTGAAGATAGCCTTGCCTTGTTCGAAGAGGGAATACTCCTGTCCAAGAAGTTGGAGAAAACACTATCAGAGGCCAAAAGCCGCGTTGAGGTAGTGTTGGGAGAAGATGGAGACAACGCCGAAATAACCCCATTCTAAAAAAGGCGCAACCATGGCAGAAAAAAAGAAGATCATATTCCTCATCCAGTGCGAAGACCGTAAGGGAATCCTAGCAGCAACTACCAACTGGTTCTACGCCAAAGGGTATAACATCCTCCATTGTCAGCAACACACCGACAATGTCGAGGGACGGTACTTCATGCGTGTCGAACTTGATATGCACGATCTCTCTACCACTCGAAAAGAACTGGAAGACGAGTTCACCCTCTTTGCACAAGAGCACCAACTTACCTGGGAATGCCACTACAGCGACTATCTGGCAAGAGTGGCCATCATGGTAAGTAAGACCAGCCACTGCCTTTATGACCTGATAACCCGCAAAGACGAAGGGGAACTGAAGTGTGAAATTTCCCTGATCATAAGCAACCACCCCGACCTCGAAGTGGTCGCCAACCAGTTTAGGATCCCCTTCTATTATCTTCCTATTACAAAAGAAACCAAACAGGCTCAGGAGGAAAAGGTCCTCACACTGCTCAAACGCTTTGACATCGACTTGGTTGTCCTCGCCCGATACATGCAGATACTCACCCCCGAGTTCACCCATGCATGGAGTGGCAAGATTATAAATATCCATCACGGCTTCCTGCCTGCCTTCCAAGGGGCTAACCCCTACCGCAGGGCATACGAACGTGGAGTAAAGATGATCGGGGCGACTGCTCACTATGCCAGTGAGGACCTGGACCAAGGCCCCATCATCGAACAGGATGTGGTGAGGGTAAACCACGAGCTCTCCCCCGACGGCCTCAGAGACGTGGGTAAGGATGTGGAGCGCAGAGTCCTCTCAAGGGCTGTACAGGCTCATCTGGAAAGCCGGGTCATCATCTGGAACAACAGGACCATAACGTTCAATATGGAACGATAAAGAGCTACAGAGAATGCATGATGCTAGTCAGAATCATCCCTACTCTATAGATTTGGCTCAGAAAGAAAAGGCGATGAGGAATATATTTCCCATCGCCTTTTTAGTAGTTCTTATCTATATCGCTTTTTTACCCTTTCAAGAAAAAAACTTTTCTCAGTCCTCGAAGTTCAACCCCTTGAGCTCAGGATGCAGGAACACCCCGTCCTTCCGGACCAGGACATCATCGAAATAGATCTCTCCACCGCCATATTCGGGGCGTTGAATCTGCACCAGGTCCCAATGTACCGAAGAGCGGTTGCCATTGTCGCAATCCTCATAGGCATTACCTGGGGTAAAGTGGATGGAGCCAGCTATCTTCTCATCAAAGAGGGTGTTGTCCATAGGATGGAGTACCCCGGGATTACATCCTAGGGCAAACTCCCCTATGTAACGAGCCCCTTCATCCACATCTAGGATTTCGTTTATCAGGGCGTTGTCGTCGCTGTATGCTTCGACGATTTTCCCGTCCTTGAATACAAAACGAATATCCTTGAACTGATGACCGTGGAAAGTACTGTCACAGTTGTACGTTATGCTTCCGTTGACCGAGTCCTTGATAGGACAGGAGTAGATCTCCCCATCGGGGATGTTCATCTTCCCTGCACAGGGGATGAACCCCATCCCCTTGATGGAGAAGCGCAGATCGGTTCCCGGAGCCGTGATATGAACTTTGTCCACGGTGTCGAGATACTTTTTGGCCACGTCCATAGCCTCTGCCATCTTCTGGTAGTCGACCTCTGTGCAGACCTGATAGAAAAAATCCTCAAACTCGAGGGTTCCCTTGTTCGCCTGCATTGCCATGATCTCTGTAGGATAGCGAAGGACCACCCACTTTGTATGGGGAAGACGGGTTTTCATGTGTACAGGGGTGTTATATAGTTTACCGTAGAGATTGGATTTTTCTGGTATGGAAGCCAACTCCCTGACGTTTGCTATCCCGCGAATGCCGATAAAAGCATCTACCTGTTTCATACGGTATGTATCGACATCGTCCCATTTCTTTAGGGAAGCTTCGCTTGAATCCTGCACCATGGCCCTTTCTAGCCTTTGGTTCCAGACATTTACCAGGGGAAAAGCCCCTGCATCGTAAACCGCTGCAATAAGCGCCTCTGTCATGGAAGTCGGGATATCCACCGCATTGATCAAGCAGGACTCCCCCTTCTGTAGGTCTACCGAATATTCAACCAGAAGCTTGGCAAGCTTCTGTTCTCTCTGATCTGCCATAATATTGACTCCTTATCTTACTGATCGACCCTGATCTCTAATTGTTCTTGTGTAACAGGATGCAGAAGTTGCACTGCTACGCAACGCAAGCCAAGTTCTGGCTGCTCTTTTCCTTGGTAGAACGGATCACCATCCAATGGCCATCCGCTCCAGGCAAGATGGGCCCGTACCTGGTGGTGAAACCCCGAGGAAAGCCTGCAGGTAAACTGCTTAGAGCCATTGTCCAAGTCTCCACTATAACAGACTTTGGTGAGATGCCAGATTCCAGTTGTCTTATCCAAAAGATGCTTCGGACTTGCTGCAAGCACAGGACGGACCTCCCGATGATGCTGCCCATACCTACGGAAGAGACTTCCGATGAAGACCTCCTTACCCTTGCTTGCATAGGGGTCCTCATACGGGTAGGGAGGAAATCCTGCAACGAGGTCGGGAGTATAGGAGCTGCTCTGAGCCCTGTACTCCTTCCAAAAGAGGTCTGCCTTCTGGATGGTACGTAAAAAAGCATACGCTTCTTTTGTCCGGGCAACCACAACCAGGCCACTGGTAGCAGTATCAAGGCGGTGGAGCACACCCCCTTCCCAGGTATTTTTCCCCGAGATCTCTAGGACCTCGGGATAGTGGGTGCTTATGAGAGAAAGCAAGGTCTGCTTCTCACCAGGATTATCCTTCAAGGGGACAGTCGGCAAGGAAGCCTGCTTGTCCACCACAAGAAAAGAGGGATCCTCATGGACCACCTGTAACGTCAAAACATCTTTCATATACTGTAAGGATACCAAAAAAAACGGGCTGAGGCACTATATTTAGAAAGATATTTTGCATACATACCCCTAAGTACATATCCCCATTCCATATATCTTCCTTACAAGCTATCGATAAGAATACTTTGCAATAAGCCGTTGGTCATGTATACTTGGCCTATGCAAGAGATTCCTATCAACACAGACACTTCCCCCAATGTCATCTTGGAGCTGATCTACCGCCTCAAGGTGAAAGATGTCATGACCACCGAT
>CAXYZP010000228.1:0-3422 GCA_964293175.1 uncultured Sphaerochaeta sp. | reverse complement strand
TACAGACCCCCGCAGAAGAAAAGCGTATAGCCAAAAGGATAGGCTAATACAAGCAGGCTCAGATACCACTTATAAAACTCAAGCAATCGATCATGAATCTAGCAAACAAACATAGGGTGGAAGAGGTGCTCACCTCGTACTACTCTATGATGTAGGAGAAAACACATGAAAAAGAAACAACGATTCACGCCAACTTCAATTCTCGTCACCATCACCTTCATCCTGATGATCACCGTCAACGCCCTTGCAAACATCCTTCCCATAGCAGGGATCACCACCGGAGAGGTATCAGATTCCTTTCCCAACCTCTTTGCCCCTGCAGGGGTAACCTTTTCTATCTGGGGAGTCATATACCTATTGCTTGGCCTGTATACCATCTACCAGCTGGGACTGTTTCAGAAAGCAGCATCTACTGACCAGAAGTTGCTCACACGAATTGGCAATCTCTTTGCTTTTTCCTCTGTGATAAACGCCATCTGGATTTTCTGCTGGCACTATAATGTTATTTTTCTCTCAGTTTTCCTGATGCTTCTTATCCTCATCTCCCTGATGGCCATCCACCTCATTCTCAAGAAAACACCCATGTCACCTAAGGAGTGGTTCTTTATCAAGCTGCCCTTCTCTATCTATTTTGGCTGGATTACCGTAGCAACCATTGCCAACATCACAGCCCTTCTGGTTACCATGGGATGGAGTGGATGGGGCCTGAGCGAACCGGTCTGGACAAGTACCCTCATTATCATTGGAACCCTTATCGGTATCACAACAGGTATTGTAGTAAGGGATTTCCCCTACGTCGCCACACTCATCTGGGCCTTTGCCGGGATTCTCATAAAACATACTTCAGAGTCTGGCTTCAACAGAGCGTATCCGGTGGTTATTATCACAGTACAGGCAGCCTTGGTTCTCTTGGCAGCAACTCTGGTTCTTATCTTAGTCATGAAGAAAAAGCAGACAGATAGAACCTAATGAGTAACAAACCTTGGGAGCTTCGTCTCCTAAAAACGCTTCTCTGGATGTATATCGCCCTTTGCCTGATCATAGCCTCACTCAACTGGGGCTATGTTCCTACTGCATCTCCAAAGGTTGCAAAGGCTATTGCAAGCGTATGGCACTTCTATGAGAACTGGATCAAGACGCTCCTTATTGTTGTATGTGGCCTCCTTACCCTACGCATCCGAAAGCAAAAAGGCAGAGTTTCCATGCGTAAACAGAATCTGATAGGGTTTGGCCTTGCAGCCTTTCTGGTCCATATCATCTTGCCTATACTCCTTTCCAACCCTGAAATATACTATTTCGCCATGCCGCTGCCATGGTCCACCATCCCCCTACAAGCAGGTGTGGAAGGAACAAGCATACAGATAGGCCTCTCCAAAAGTATAGGGCTTGGAGGTATCAGGGCATCGATACTTTTCTTCTGGATCTACAGTGCATTCATCCTACTGGGAACACTGTTGTTTGGACGCAGGTTGCAGTGTTCGACGCTATGCCTGTTCAATGGGTTTGCAGCAGAAATATTTGAGCCGGCAATCCCACTGGTTGGAAAGCGCATATCCCCCCTTTCAAAGAAACATCTCAAAACACTGGCTGTGGTCAGAACAGCATTCATCATACTCTCCTTCTGTCTCACCCTCTACTGGATACTCTACAAGACAGGTGTTCCCTTACAGGGGTGGATGACTTTAGTTTCTCGTGCTGAAACCTACAAGTACCTCATATTTGAACTTCTCATGGCTATGTTCTTCTGGGTGGCGTTCATAGGCAGGCTCTACTGCTACTACTGCCCCCTAGGCACCCTGTTGAGTTGGATAGGCAGACTGGGAGGTCAGCAAATTACGACAGATGAGACACATTGCATCGGATGCGGACAGTGTACAAACGTCTGCCCCCTCTCCATTGATGTCAAATCCTATGCCACACAAGGGCTCCCTGTTGATAATCTGCTGTGTGTAGGTTGTGGTCATTGCATTGATATTTGTCCTACTAAAACATTGAAATACAGTACAAAAACTACAAGATATATACATAAGTTCGTCTAAGAGACATCTTTTCACATCACGAGCAAACATTGACAAGTGCCAAAACCTGATGGTAGGCTGTAATAAGGAGACCAATGACAAAACGCATATTCAAAAGGCAAATTAATACCAAGAGGTCGATACTCATCCCTCTAGCGGTTACTCTTGTCCTTTTGATTGTTGCAGGCTTTCTGGTCATCTCATATTTCGATGAATTCTACCATACTGAAAAAACTCATGAGGCATCACTTCTTGCACAAACCTATGCAAATTCCCTTCAGTCCACCCTAGATGCAAGAGCAGTTCTTACAGAACAATTTCATACAACCCTTCGTGTAGCGGGAAATATAGCCGCCAAACAAGAGAAGCCCTTATCCAATGAAATTCTCGCAGAACTAGCACGAGCGCTCAATGTTGATGTGCTCTATTTCTTAGATGACACCTTAACAATAGAGTACTCCAGTGACAATACCTATGATGGGTGGGTCACACCAGAGGAACATCCCATCAGGGATTTCTTTGATAGCGGACTTGATCACTACGTCGAAGAAATTAGATCTGATACTGAAACGGATACCTACTGGATGTACAGCTATCAGAGGCTGCCGGACGGCAGGATGATACAGAGCGGAATCCTAGCAGATAAGTTGGCTGAACTCTATGCACAATTGAATGAGCAGCGGATCATTGATCAGATAGTCAAAGAAAGCCCCCTTGTGGAGATGGCATTCATTGACTCGAAGAACATCATAACAGCATCAAGCATTCCCGATGAGATAGGACAGCGGATTGACGGCACATTCCTTACCCAGGCAACTGATGCAGGTCCCACTCACATCAAGTATGAGAAAAGCGGATTGGAGTGGTATCTCAAGCTCTATATACCAATCCTTGTTAATGCTACTAAAACGGGGACTCTCTCTCTGTTGTTCGACCTTACCAATACCAATCTGCTATTTATCCGCATAACGCTGACTACGATAACTGTCCTGCTCATACTATTTCTGGTCTTCAGTTTTACCATCATAAACGTAGCGAAAAAGAATAAGAAGATTTTCACCGTTGCCTATTTCGATGAGCTCACAGGACTGCCAAACATCAAGTACCTCAAAAGGGTATTGGAAGAGCAGGAGCATAGGAATCTGGCACTTATCATCATCAACCCATTGCACTTTAAATTTATTAATATCATATATGGGTACCACTATGGGGATACCCTATTACAAGAGCTAGCACAGAAGCTCAACAGCATCTCTCTCAAAGGAATACCGCTGGAGGCCTACCGCTTCACTGACGACCAGTTCATCCTTATCGCAAAGAATTACGGCTCTAAAGAAACGCTGTATACCCTATGCAATACAATCCTCTCTATCACTGAAGAGCCAGGAATATCAAGGTCTATTG
>CAXYZP010000227.1:0-3423 GCA_964293175.1 uncultured Sphaerochaeta sp. | reverse complement strand
GAGGGCAAATACTGCGCCACACCTGCAGTGGATGCATGGGCTCTGTGAGCAGTGTCTAAAGCATCGTCTACATGGACATCGCCGAAAAGAGAGAGTTGTTTTGCAAACTCAGGATCATTCTTCTCCTCTCCAGCATAGAACCTTACATTTTCAAGCAACAGCACTTCGCCGATCTTGAGGCTCTTGACCTCTTTGGTAACTTCCTCACCAATGACATCAACAGCAAGTTTGACAGGTCTGCCTAACAGAGAGGCAAATTCCTTGGCAATGGGAGCCATGGAAAATTCAAGGCTTTTCTTTCCCTTGGGTCTGCCGAAGTGACTCATCACCACAACGCTTCCACCCTTTTCCAAAATATACTCGATGGTAGGCAGTGCTGCCCTGATTCTAGTATCGTCAGTTACCCTACCGTCTTTCAGAGGCACATTGAAATCTACACGGACAAGAGCTCTCTTGCCGGAGAAATCATAATCCCTGATAGTTTGTAAAATCATACTATTCTCCTTATTTCATCTTATCTAAAATTGATACATAACCCCTAGCAAAACCTCAGGCCTGCTTTGCAACAGGCCTGAAGATTAAGAATTTTGAGTTATTTCACCAGTTTCTTGGCAAGGTCAACAACGCGAGTGGAGTAACCCATCTCGTTATCATACCAGCTGAGAACCTTGACCATCTTCTCACCCATTTTCATGGTAAGAGCAGCGTCAAAGATTGAAGAGTGCTGGTTTCCTACGATGTCGTGGGAAACGATGGGATCTTCAGTGTACTGGAGGATACCGGCCATAGGACCGTCTGCTGCTGCCTTCATGGCTGCATTGACCTCTTCTACAGTTGCATCCTTCTCAAGCATGACAACCAAGTCAACGATTGAACCTACAGGAATAGGAACGCGCATTGCCATACCGTTGAGCTTGCCCTTCAAAGCAGGGATAACATCAGCTACAGCACGGGCAGCACCTGTGGTGGTAGGGATGATGGACACAGCACCGGCTCTTGCACGGCGAAGGTCTGAGTGAGGCTGATCCTGCATGACCTGGTCATTGGTATATGCATGGATGGTGGTCATAAGACCGCGCTCAATACCGAAAGAGTCGTTGAGGGCCTTTGCGATAGGAGCAAGACAGTTGTTAGTGCAGGAAGCTTTAGAGAAAGCTTCGAGGCTCAAGTCGAGCTTGTCGTCATTGACACCACAAACGATAGTCTGGTCGATCTTGTCCTTTGCAGGAACAGTGAGGATGACTTTCTTGGCACCGGCCTTGATGTGATCCTTGTAACCGCCCCTATCGCTTTCAGCTTTGGTGAAAACACCAGTTGATTCGATAGCTACGTCAACACCGAGAGCCTTCCAAGGAAGTTCTGCGGGGTTTCTGAGTGCAAAAACAGGAATTGTCTTCCCGTCAACGATGATTGCGTTCTCACCGACTTCTACTGTCTTATCGTACACACCATAGTTTGAGTCATATTTCAAAAGATGAGCCAGTGTCTTAGGACTGGTCAAGTCATTGATACCGACGATCTCGATATTCTTGTCTGCAAAAGCAACTTTAAATACGTTGCGTCCAATTCTTCCAAAACCATTAATTGCAATTTTCATTGTTTCCTCCGGGAATTTAAATTCCGTTATCGATATTAATATACTGTTTTACCTACCAAAGGGTCAACGTATTACCAAAAATTATTTGACAACCAATTTTAACTGGTTAATCTTATGCCCGTCAATATTCTCAACTGTAAACACTGCCTGCAAATCTTCAACAGATTCTTTCTCAGCAGGTATTCTACCAAAAAGTTCAAAAACATAGCCGCCGATGGTCTCAAAGTCCTCTTCGTCTATCTTCAACCCTATCTTTTCATTGACATCGTCTATGGATGTGCGGGCCTCAATAATATAGACCTGTTCCTCAACCTTGAAGATCCCATCACCCTCATCATCATCAAATTCATCCTGGATATCTCCAACGATGACCTCAAGGATGTCTTCCATACAGACAATGCCACTGACACCGCCGTACTCATCAATAGCTATGGCAATATGCACTTTACGTACCTTAAACTCCCTGAGAAGATCATCAAGATGCTTGCTTTCAGGAATGAAATAAGGTTTTCGCATAAGGGCATTAACGTCAAATTCTTTATCAATGCCATGACGTAAGATATCCTTGGCATAGAGAATACCGACAATATTGTCTATGGTATCCTCGTACACGGGATAGCGAGAGTATCCCTGTTCTTGAATAATGCTATATAGCTCATCAAGGGTAACAAGGCTATTGATGAACTCGACATCAACACGAGGGACCATAATTTCTTTTACAGTCTTGTCGTTCAATTCCCCGATGCCTTCGATCATCGTTTGCCGTTCTTCAATCTCGACCTGCTCTTTAAGCTCCTGATCTAGATTCTGGTGCTTTTTTCTGAACAAGCCTTTCAATCGCGAAATCAACGTTTGTTACCCCCAAGTTTCATGAGAATCTGTTCCTGTTGTACAAGCATAGGTTCACTTGCATCGTTGCTTGCATGGTCAAATCCAAGGAGATGAAGCAAGCCGTGAATCAACAGCCTAAACAGCTCCTCATCGATATCAACATTAAATGATTGTGCATTTCTTTTCAAGGTATCTATCGATATCACCATGTCCCCAAGCACCCTTATTTCTACCGGTGGTGCACTATCGCCAGCAAAGGAAAGTTCTGGCCAGATGAAATCATCAACATCATCATCCTGCACAAACGAGAGTATGTCGGTACTCTCATCCTTGTCACGATAGGTCTTGTTGAGTTCTTGCATGTGTGCATCGCTTACAAAGCTGAGAGACAGTTCGCAAGGCTCGACTTCCAATGCTTCCAGAATCGCGAAAACTCTCTTTTCGACCAGGTTTTCCGGAGCGATTTCCTGATATGATGCATCATCATACGATATGTCCACTATCCAATCTTTACTCATATGTCCCTATCCTTTCACAGGTGTCTTTAGCAGAGTATCCGGGTTCTCTTCAGGATACTCAATACGATGATGGTCCCGTCCTATCAGAGACTGCAAAAATGAAGCGCCGATACGATCAAGATCTGTCAGTGAGAGCAGGGAATCTTTCAGCTGATCACGGGCAATCTTGCCCATGATAACTGAATGGATCAGTTTTTCGTACTTGGAGGGCGTAGCTTTTTTCAAAGTCCTGCTTGCAGCCTCAACACAGTCGCTGAGCATGACGATCGCAGCTTCTGGGGTAGTGGGCCGCACTCCATTGTAAGAGTAATCATCCTCATTGACCTCAATGCCCGATGCCAATGCCTGCTCCTTTGCCTCATGATAAAAGAAGAGAATCACGTCGTTACCATGGTGCTGGGCAATGATATCCAACACTTCCTGAGGTAGACCGGCTTCCCTTCCCTTCTCAACGCCAAGGTTCACATGAGTTTTGAT
>CAXYZP010000226.1:0-3425 GCA_964293175.1 uncultured Sphaerochaeta sp. | reverse complement strand
ATGTTCTTTGTGGGAGCATTTTCTATGCTTGCTCGGATTGCCTCAATCGATGGTACAGTTACTGCGAGTGAACGGCAAAAAGTGCAGGAGTTTATCCGAACAGACCTTCGTTTGAGTTCTCGTGAAGAAGAGGCTGCTTGGAAAGTATTTGATGCGGCTTTGGTAGGAGAAGGGACGTTCGAACAATTTGCTTCGCAATTCTATCAGAATTTTGCCCATGCTCCGAACATCCTTCAGCTGATGGTGGATATTTTCTACCGTGTTGCTGCTGCTGATGGGAGGGTCATATCCAGTGAAGAGGCCCTCATACGGAGAGCTGCCCTTATTTTCCGTCTTCCTGCTTCCTTTGTGGATGCCTTGAGCCGTAACTATGGTGGATTTTCCTCTGCAGGAGATCGGTCCTATGCAATCCTAGGCCTTACCAAAGATGCCACCAACGAAGAGGTGAAGCGATCCTACAGGAAGATGAGCATAGAGTTTCATCCTGATACCCTTGCAGCTAAAGGGATGGGAGAGGAGTTCCTTAACCATGCCACTGCCAAGTTTAGGGAGATCCAAAGTGCGTATGATTCCATTAAACAAGAGAGAGGCATGCGCTAGGATCTTTCAATCTTGTATAGGCCAGTAGACCGTCAAGAAAATATCATAACATAATACAGTCAAAAAAGAGGGATCAGTTCAATGAATTGATCCCTTCCTTATTCTCTCTCTATTTCTCTTCTAAAAAACCACCCGTCCACGCAATGACCTTGCAAGAGTGATACGGTCTGCATATTCCAGATCTCCTCCGATAGGCAGGCCACTGGCTAGGCGCGTTATGGAGAGTTCAGGGTGTCCTTTGAGGATATGACGAATATAGAGGGCGGTTGTATCTCCCTCTTCTGTTGGATTGGTTGCGATGATGAGCTCTGTGAACGTACCCTTTTCGATGCGCTTGAGCATCTTGGCGAAAGAGAGATGCTCAGGACCCACACCATCCAAAGGACTGATCGCACCCCCAAGGACATGGTAGAGCCCATTGTAGGCTCCGCTGGACTGTAATGTCACAATGTCTTGAGGGTTTTCAACGATACAAAGGAGGCTCCTATCCCGTGAAGCATCACTGCAGATAGGGCAGGGATCGACCTCAGTAAAGCTGCCACATATGGTGCAGGGAAATATCCTTTCCTGGATGGTCGCAATGGTATCACCCAGCAACCTGTTATATGCAGGGTCGGTCTTTATCAGATGGTAGGAAATTCTCGAAGCGCTCTTAGGACCAATGCCGGGGAGTCTTGAGAGGGTTTGAATCAATTGTTCCAGTGCTGTCATGCTCAACCCTGTGGCATGAGAGAACCAAGGGGCCCGGCATACTTGAGGCCTTCGCTCTTGATCTTCTCTTGTATCTTGTTCGAAGCGTCATTGAAGGCAGAAGCAACGAGGACTTGGAGGGTTCCGATGTCTTCTGGATCCACCATTTCTTTTGCTATTTTCACCTCAGTGACAACAAATTTTCCATTGATGGTGACATCGACCATACCCGCTCCAGCACTTCCTGTTGCGGTTATCTTAGGAAGGTTCTCCTGCATCTTCTGCATATTCTCTTGGAGACCCTTCATATTTTTCATCAGTTCAAACGGATTCATATCCATGTATTACTCCTACGTACTATAAGGTTGTTCAGTTTTTTATTTCTCCGCGAAACAGGGAAGCAATGGAACTGAGAAGCGGATCCTCAACTCCTTTATGCATCGGCTGTTCCGCCTCAGCGCAAAGGACAGTTATCTTTCCCGTAAAACCGGAGATTTCTTGTATAAGAGATCCAAGTAATTCAAGGTTCTCTTGAGCTGTATCCCGACAAAAACCTGTAGAGAAGATAAGTTTAAGGCTATTGTTTTCCTGTTCTACCGATTGTATGGAGAGCGCAACCTGGCTGAGAATGGGAGTTTTGGAAAGTTTGGCAACTAAGGCAGGCACATCACTTTTGGTGAAAGGCCTTGCAGTAGGAGCCTCTTGCTTATGAACAGGTGGTCGTTCCTGCACAGAGGTTGGCACAGGAGAAGGTTGCACAACTCTTTGGACTGGAGCTTGTTCTACCTTGTGTTGTTGTGGTGCAGTAACGCTTTGTTGGCTCTGTTGTGATGGTACGCGAGGGGGTATCACGTTCTGGCTTACCTTGCCGCTCAAGAGGTCTTCCTTGAGGGAGGCGAGCTTGCGTACTAGTTCTGTAGGCGAAGCAAGATGGGGCAGGGAAGCGAGTCGGCTTATCGCAAGCTCAAGTTCGAATCGTGGGTTCAGGGAAAAACGAATATCCCTATAGAGTTTGAGGAACATCTCCAGAGCTGCCTCCAGCTGTTCTTTGGTGTATGCACCTCGCACCACCAGCGGTATGCGATCAGTTTGAATCCCTAGGATTGCCTCTTCGGTTATGCCTTCCTTCATGAGAAGCAGGCTCCTGAAGAACTGGGTAAAGTCCTTTATGCACTGCTCTATGGATATACCGTTGTCAAGTAAGCTCTGAACAGATATCAGGGCCTTGTTGTTCGCACCAGAAAGCAGGAATTCTACAATTTCTGTAATCTGATCGACACCAACCAGACCTAACTTGTCGCTGATCTGTGCCAAGGTTATATGGTCGTTCGAAAAGGATAGCACCTGGTCAAACAGGGTGTATGCATCACGCATCGAACCTGTCGATTCCTTTGCTATCCAGAAGAGGGCATCGTCATCAGCCTTAACTTCCATCTCTTCTGCAGCTTCCACCAGGCAAGCTTTAATCGTGTGCAGATCAATGAGCTGGAAATGAAACTGTTGGCACCGTGACCGGATAGTTGCGGGAACCTTCTGCGGTTCGGTGGTTGCAAAGATGAATATGATATAGGCAGGGGGTTCCTCAATGGTCTTAAGCAGTGCGTTGAACGCACTGGTGGAGAGCATGTGGACTTCGTCTATGATATATATCTTGTAGCGGCTTGTCTGAGGAGGGAAAAGGACCTCATCCTTGATCTGGCGGATATCATTGACGCTTGTGTTGCTTGCACCGTCGATCTCAATGACATCGACACTGTTGCCTCGGGTGATCTCCGTACAGTTGGGACAGACCCCGCAAGGTACGGGGGTAGGCCCAGTCTCGCAGTTCAAAGCACGTGCGAGAATACGGGCCGAAGAGGTCTTGCCGACTCCACGGGGACCGCTGAAGAGATATGCGTGTGCGATTCTCTTTTGCTCGATCGCATTCTTGATGGTTGAGACTACAAATTCCTGACCCACAAGGTTGTCAAAGAGTTGGGGCCTTTTCCGTGTAGCCGTTACTTCATATGCCATTGGCTCTCCCTTAAAATGTACTCGACAAGTATAGCACAAATCAGTATGAACGGGTACCAATAGAGAGGGTAGGAATCTAGGGCATATTCAGTGCGAAAAGAGAGAATAGAAGTAGGCCTTTG
>CAXYZP010000225.1:0-3437 GCA_964293175.1 uncultured Sphaerochaeta sp. | reverse complement strand
TCCACCTGATAGGTTCCGCACCTTATCGTAGTATAAAACACATCATCTTCAATTTGGAATTTCTCTGCCACCTGATACAGCGAAGCCAGCTTACATTCCATATACGGAAACAACGGGTTTATCCCGATGTCATTATCAGTAGGAGCTCTCCAGAACTCCATCTTCACCGGACTCTGTAGGATGTTCAGCATCCTGTGCTGAATGGCTACAAGCTGCCCAAAGTGATGGTGGATCAAAAAGGAGAAGTTGCCATGACGATACCCGGTGTGCATATCGCCCGCGATAAGGGGGGCGTTTGCTATTGGCTTCTTATTTTTTATTTCTTCTTTTTCTTTGTTTTCTAGGCTCTCAATTACATAACCCACACTAACAATGGTATGACCTTTCTTAGCCCAAGGCCGATCAGCTTTTTGTGCTACCTGCACGATAAGCTGATATTCTCCCTTCATCTCTGTATGTGTATCTTTCTCTGTTTCTTGATTTTTCTCTTGTATCTTTCTGGCAGGAATAGGGTAGGCCCTAGTCTCAAGAGGCCCTATCTCTACATCAAGCTTTCCAGTATCGATCACAATGCCATCGAGGGTGTAGGAGTAGAAGAAATCATACCCGCTAGTATCAACGAACAGGTTCTTGTTACGTATGATGATTTCTTCTGCTTCTTCTCTTGTCGTGTTCTCTGTATCATTGTTTCTGCGTTTGATCTCAATGGTTACAGGACTATAGGAGTAGGCTACCTGCTCTAGCTTTCCCGAAGGGTTACGCATTCCTTCGACAAGCCCGTTGATACAGAAATAGCCATCAGTGGGACCACTGAAGCCTAGTCCAGCCCGTTCCTTGCCGTCGATGATCAGACTCTGATCAACAAAGTCCCAGATAAAGCCACCACAGTAGGCATCTGATGTATCTTCGAGGGCAATATATTCATCGAGATTGCCAACGCTGTTTCCCATGGCATGGGCATACTCGCAAAGCAGGAAGGGCTTGTCCCCAGTCTCGAGGTACTGCTGTACCTCCTCGACCTTTGCATACATCCGGCTCTCTACGTCACTGCTGCTATCATACCTGCGGTCATGGAATAACCCTTCGTAATGTACCAGCTTGTTATCGTTTAGACTCCTGAAATAGGAGGCCACCTCAGCAATGACCGAACCTCCAAAGCTCTCATTCCCACAGGAGTAGAAGAGGATGGAAGGGTGGTTCTTATCACGGGCCGTCATGGAGGTAGCCCTGTCTAGGACAGCGCCTCTCCATTCTGTCTTGTCATCAGGGATGGTATAGTTCTTTTTCTCTGCTTTTCCTGCGACCATCCATGTCCCATGCGTCTCCAAGTTGACCTCATCCATCACGTAGATGCCCAACGTGTCGCACAGTTCATAGACATAGGGATGGTTAGGGTAGTGGCTGGTTCTGAGCGCGTTGATATTGTTCTGTTTCATCAACAGGATATCTTTCATGATGAGCTCTTCGTCAATGACCCGACCTTTGTAGGGATCGAATTCATGACGGTTGACCCCACGCAGGATAAGCCTCTTACCATTCAGGTACACAGTCCTTCCTTTGATCTCCACATATCTGAAGCCAAAGTGCCCAGTTATTGTATCTATAGTTTGGTCTTCTTTTTTGAGTTCAAGCGTGTAATAGTACAGATTCGGTTCTTCGGCACTCCACAGCCTGGGATTATGTAGAGTAATGTTTGTTTGTTTGTACTCTTGTTCGTCTATGGTGATGTGGTAGGTGTAGTCACCTTCCTGTGAAGTGGTAATGTCAAAATCAACCGCACCTAGTGTATACTTATTCTTGAGCGTTGGCCTGACAAACACATCTGTTATCCTAGTCTTTTCACAGACCAACAGCTTAACCGAACGGAAAATGCCTCCCAACCTCCAAAAGTCCTGGTCTTCCAACCAGCTACCTGTCGAAAATCGTAAGACCATTACCGATATGAGATTCTCCCCTACATGGACATAGGGGGAGATGAGGAACTCACCAGGGGAGAAACTATCTTCCTTATAGCCTACATATTCGCCGTTCACATAGAGATAGAGAGCCGAATCAACACCATCGAAGCGAAGGATAAGGTCCTTCTCCATCTCTTTAGGGGTAACTGTGTATAACTTAGCATAACAGCCTGTCGGGTTCTGTTCCGGTATGTGTGGTGGGCGTATAGCATTAAGCCCATCCCACGGGTACACCGTATTCGTGTACTGGGGAACTCCATATCCCTGTAGGGAGAAGTGCGCAGGGACTGTGATGCTTTGCATCTCATGTATATGCTCTTTCTCCAGGAATAAAGGCTTGGCCTCTTGGGGGCTATCGTAATAGGAGAAGTGCCAGCTCCCGTCTAGGGAGACCTCTCGTACCGCGCTCTGTTTGTTGAACAGGGCGCGGGCAGGAAGGCGGTTCTCTTGGAATATTGTGGGGTCGAGTGATTGTTCAAACTGCATGGAATCTCCCTCTTACTGTTTTACAGAGCCTACCATGCCCTGCACAAACTGCTTCTGGAAGGCGAAGAATACGACAATGACGGGAAGCGTCGCCAAAGCAATACCTGTCATGATGACCCCAAAGTCCGGGGTATAGGAAGAGGACAAAGACGAGATGAGCAACGTAGATGTCCTTTTGTCATTTGACTGCAGGACTATAAGGGGCCAGATATACGCATTCCAGCTTGTCATGAATGCATAGATGGCTCCGGCAGCATAGGTGCTCTTCATGCTTGGAAAAAATATCGTGAAGAATATGCGGAACTCTCCCGCCCCGTCTACACGGGCCGCTTGCAGGATCTCTGTCTGATAATTAACGAAACTCTGGCGGAAGAAGAAGATCATGAAGACGCTGATGCTTCCTACCAGGATAATGGCCATATGGGAGTTCAGGAGACGGAAAACAACGATGATCTGGAAGAGGGGGATCATCAGAGAAGCAAAAGGGATCATCATGGTAAGCAAGAACAAGGAATACGCCTTCTCTTTAACTTTTGATTGGTACATCTGAAAGCCATAGGCTGCCATACTGGTTACCAACAAGGAAAGAACTACTGTCAGCACTGCAATTTTTGCAGAATTGAAGAGAGCCCCTCCCATATCGGCTTTGCCGAAGAGCTTTTGCAGGTTTATTCCCAACTGATCCCCAAAGGAGAGCTTTCCAGTCTGCACATCTACAGCACTGTTGGTCGACCCTATCATTATCCATATGAAGGGGAATATCGAAAGGAATGCCGATACGCATAAGAACAGGTATAAGAAGAATGAACCCAAACCTTTCTTTATTTTCATCTCACGCCTCCCTTGCGCAGTTTTCTTTCTGTTCGTTCTAGTTTCTTTCTCATAACCTCATCCTTGTCACTGCTTACTTTGAACTGGAACAGGGTCAACAAGGCGATAATGATCAGGATGGCATAGCTGACAGTCGCCGCATAGCCAAAGTTAGGAGTGTAT
>CAXYZP010000224.1:0-3490 GCA_964293175.1 uncultured Sphaerochaeta sp. | reverse complement strand
GTTCTGCTACCTCAAGCCTGATATAGCAAAGTCCTTGCTCGATTACCGCTATAGTATTCTGGATAAGGCCCGTCTTCGTGCGAAAACCATGAGCCTAGAAGGGGCCCTCTTTCCTTGGAGGACGATAAGCGGGGAGGAGTGCAGCGCCTACTATCCAGCCGGTACTGCCCAATATCATATCGCTGCTGACATTCTCTATGCCGTTGAGAAATACCTCGCCGCTACAGGAGAGGAAGCTCCCCCAACATATGTGGAGATGGCTATAGAAAGTGCGCGTATGTGGCTCAGCCTAGGGTCCTTCATCGATGGGGAGTTCTGCATCAATGAGGTTACCGGACCCGATGAGTACACCGCTTGTGTGAACAACAATGCCTATACAAATGTAATGGCTCAGAATAATCTCAAGTTTGCCATAACTCTTGTGGAAAGCTATCAGGAAAAAGATAGGATGCTGCCCTTAGTCTTGAAAAAGGATGAGCTTCTGTCCTGGAAACAAGCCCAAGAGGCAATGCGGATTCCTTTTGATACAAAGCGGGGCATCTACCCCCAGGATGACTCTTTCCTCAAGAAGAAAGACTGGCCGTTTGCCACAACACCCAAGGACAAACATCCTCTGTTGCTGCATTTCCATCCTCTGGTGATTTATCGCCATAGGGTGCTCAAGCAACCCGACCTGGTGCTTGCTCAGTTTTTCGAAGGCAAGGATCCGTTCGCGCCTGCGCAGCAACCGGATCTGGTGCTTGCACAGTTCTTCCTCTCCGGCCTCTTTACCAAGGCTGAACGGATTCGTAATTTCTCTTTCTACGAACCCTATACGACAGGGGACTCTTCATTATCACACTGTATCCAGAGCATTATGGCAAGTGACTCCTTCCAGAGTCTAAAGGCCTGGACCTACTTCAAGAAGACCGTGCGCCTGGATATCGATGATATCCAAGGCAACTCTGTCGATGGGATCCATACCGCTTCTATGGCAGGGTCCTGGATGGCAACAGTCTATGGGTTTGCGGGCTTCAGGGATTGGAAGGGCACCTTCAGTTTTGACCCTAACCTGCCATCAGAGTGGAAGGGCCTGACCTTCTGCCTTACGCTACACAGCTCTGTCCTCAAGGTTGAGCTTCGCCCAAATGAGGTAACCTACACCCAGATGTCAGGCACAAAAATGGTCTCTCTTGTGCATCGCAATGAGAGCTTTACCCTCACAGCTGGCGAGAGTCGAACATTTTCCCTAGTTCCAAAGCTCGGCGGGGTGCTCTTCGATCTTGATGGAGTCCTCTGTGATACTGCGCACCTTCACTACAAGGCATGGAAGCAGGTAAGTGATGAGAACCGCCTTTCCTTTGACCGTGAGGTGAACAAGGGCCTGTTGGGGGTAAGCCGGGAAGCTTCGCTACAGGTAATTCTCGAGCATAACAATGTTGAATGGTCTCAAGAGAAACGTGACGAAGTACTCAAGCGCAAAAACGATACCTATGTCGCCTCCTTGGACAGCATCACTTCCGATGATCTCTTCCCAGGGGTCCTGCAATTACTCACTGATCTAAAAAATCATGGAGTAAAGATAGCCCTGGCTTCTGCAAGCAAGAATGCAAGGACCGTATGTGAAAAACTGGTTATTCCCGATCACTTTGATGCAATTGCCGATATTACCAGCGTGCAGATGCCAAAGCCTGAGCCTGATATATTCCTCGCCGCCAGTGAGCAGATAGACACCTGGTATACTGATTGTGTTGGTATAGAAGACGCCAAAGCAGGTGTTGAGGCTATCAAGAGAGCAGGGATGAAGGCTATAGGTATTGGAGCAGAGAGAGAGCTTCCTGGCTCTGATTTGGTTTTGCAGGAAACAAAAGAACTAACTCTGAAAGTCTTGCAACAGGTTATTTCAGGGCGATGAATCTCTCTGGCGTGGGACTTGTTTGCATGGTACAGTACATACTAAACAAGCGTGGCAAGTATACTTAGGGAATCACACCTTACTCTAAAACAGTGAGTTTTATGCCACAGTTTTGCAAATCCTATCCTGAAAAAGGATAGGGTTTGACAGCTCTGCTTGATAATACTGGGAGGGATGGAATATGACATATACAAGTGCATGGGTCGACAAGCCAAAACACATACGCAAAGTGAGTAAAGAATTGAGAGATTTGCAGGCAGGAGAAGTGCTTGTCAGGGTTAAGGCATGTGGGATTTGTGGGACAGATTTGCATTTTTTCAATGAGTTGCCTGACAAGATAATCACACCATTGGGTCATGAAGTTTCCGGTCTCATAGAAGCTATAGGCACAGGCGTTAATGATCTGCAGCTTGGAACGCATGTCATTGTACAAAACAACGTGGCCTGTACTACCTGCCTTTCTTGTCTCAACCAAAAACCCTCTTCCTGTTCGAATATCCAAACCTATATGGATGACCAAGCTGGCATGGGGGAATATCTGATTGTTCCTCGTGCGATGGTTATTCCGTTTGAAGGGTTGTCCTTTGTCGAGGCTACGTTGGCTGAGCCAATCACTGTTGCATTGGATCTGTGCAGGGAAGCCGATATCGCCCTTTTCGATGATGTGCTTATCATGGGACCTGGGGTTATCGGGCTTAGCTGTATTGCATTGAGCCGGTTGCGAGGTGCTCATAAGATTGTGGTGGTTGGTCGCTCACTTGATTCCATACGGGGGAAGCATAGGGAGAAAGTTGCGTACACGTTAGGTGCTGACCTGGTGGTAGATAGTGCCGTCCCCAATTGGAAGGAAAAGCTCAAAGAGCAGTTTCCTAACCTGTTTGACCGGGTGATAGTCACCTCGCCTCCCAAGACTATTGCCGATGGGATCGGCCTGGCGGGCTTTCATGGGCAAATAGTGTTCAATGGCATCGATTTTGCTGATGACAGGGTCACTTTCCATGCCAATGATTTTCATTTTTCCAAAAAACGTCTTATCGCATCCCATGCCATTCCTAATTGGGGATTTCCACAGGCTTTTGGGCTGTTGTAAAGGAAGGTCATTCCCTCATCCCTGCTCGTAAGCCACACATTTCCTTTTGATCAATTGGAACAGGCTTTTGCCATGTTCACTGAGAAAGAAGAAGAGGTCATCAAGCCTGTAATCCGCATTGAGTAAAAAAGGTCGCCTAAGACTGTCCATGAGGATTCTTTTAGAGTTTATTGTGCGATATCCAAAACACTGATTGAAAATATAAAATTGGTGGGCATATCGTTCAAGGACCATGAAGCAGATAGTAAAACAGGCCTTGGCCATGGATGATGGAACCTCAAAGATAACTTTAGTGCAGTTTGACCTCTCCTCTATGGAGGTGGTTCAGACTGCAACAGAGCCTGACGACTCAGACGCTCTTCTCTCTGATGGGCATAAGCACGGACGGTGAAGGTATTGCTACAGGAAGAGTGTGCTCTGGCATATGGCTCTTTGCCGGTGTGCACTATTGCTTCCTTTCGATACTCATTTCCTAGGAGAGCGTGGTTCGAAAGATACGCCCCGAT
>CAXYZP010000223.1:0-3513 GCA_964293175.1 uncultured Sphaerochaeta sp. | reverse complement strand
CTTCCCCTGAAGGAATGAGACGGCCCTACAGCTACAGGCAATTTTGCAAACATTTCAGCCTTTGGTTGGGAGCCAAGAACTTCACATGCCATATACCTCGATTCCCTGGCCAAAATGTTGAACTGGACTTTGCCGGGATGCAGTTGCGCCTGAAGAATATGTACACTGGGGACTTCAACACAAAGGTAACCATCTTCATAGCAACAATGTCATACAGTGACTATTGTTATGCGGAGGGTCTGACAAAATGTGATATTCAAGGGTGGCTGTCTATAAATACTAATTCAACCCACTTCTTTGGAGGTGTCACTCCAGTTACCACAAATGATAATTGCAAGGTCGCAGTCATCGAGAACAAGGATTGGATTGACCCTGTCATAAACAAGGATTTCCAGGAATGGGCTGACCATTACAACACGACACTGCTTCCTGCAAAAGTCAGAAGCCCAAAATTTAATCATCAATTTGTGAAGAACCCCAATTCAACGTCCAAGTACTACTCTGCATGAACTTAGCTCCATGGAATTGGGGATAATAATTCACTATTTCAGCCCACAAAGAGTCAAAAGAATATTCTCATCCTCTTTCCAGTTCTTCTTTTTTGGCTCTCTTGCTGTATCAAAGCTAGTGGAGACCTTCTCAAGTGCTTCACAAATAGTAGCATCATCAGCATAAGCATAAATCTTATGAATAAAACCCATAAGATTTACGCCAAAACAAATCCGAATATTAAGCGAAAATTCATTATTGAGTTCGCCGGTACAACCCAACCACCTGACCGGAGATAACCCAGCCAGTGAACGGAATTAACCCTACCAGCTAAATTGCTAATAAGAATCCTAGGGCCCTATCCTTAACTTCCTAAGATTTTCCCACTCAAATATAATTGAGGGTGGTTCCTCACTTTATCTATAGTTCCCACCCTCTTTCGTACCACAGCTCCACATAAGTCCTTTCTTCCTTAAAAACAGAGGAAAGGACATCCTTTTTAGCTCATTCCTAGCCGTTTTCCTCCCCTATTTCAGGGGGTTCAGACCCAACTTCACTCTATCCCTCTGAAAATGTACGATTTTCCCTGTTTTCTCCCTGGAAATGACATCAATTTGTTGCCATTTTTCCCTTGTCATGGTATATTTGTGGTACGAAAGTATTCGTACCACAAACAGCGACACTAACAGGGAGCAGAACATGGCAAAATTCATCAGGTTCCAGACCAAGAAGGGAAAGACCTATGCCCAGCTGATCGATGCCCTCAGGGTGGATGGGGAAAAGAAGAACGTCTATGTCGACAACCTTGGAATTGTCCTCGACAAGAAAAGGGGAGTGTTCAGATCCAAGCAAAGGGGTGTATATTCATTTACGCTGGACGGCGGCTATGCCGACGCTCCGGCGGAGGTTGAGATATTGCACTCGGATGCCAAGAGGGAGTCTCTCATACTGGATTTCGGTGACAGCTTCATGCTGGACCGGTACCTGAGGGACAATACGCCCTATGCCTCCCTGTACGACGACATCCTGCCCAACCAGCGGGATACCCTGCTTTCCCTCATCCTTTTCAGGCTCCTTACCGACAAGAAGGCATACATGTATGCCCAGTCTTGGTATGAGGGCAACTATGCAAGCATCCTGTACCCCAAGGCCAGGCTCCAGAGCCAGAGGGTAAGCGATTTCCTTGTGGCCCTGGGTTCGGATGAGGTGAACAGGGACTTCTTTTCCGCCTACCTCGGGATGCTCTATCCAAACAAGGAAGGCACTGGCATCCTCATCGACAGCACAGGTGTTCACAATGCAGTGAGCATGAGCCTTACCGCCCTGAGCAACCACAATGGTGATATGAACCGTGAGATGAGGCTGATATATGTCATTGACCGCTTCACCAAGATGCCTCTGTATATGCGCTACTGCCCCGGGAATGTGCTGGACATCAGCACCCTGCGCACCACAGTGGAGGAACTGGAGCAACTGGGGGTGAAGACGGAAATGGTCCTAGCCGATGCAGGATATTACAGCAAGGGCAATGTAGACGCCCTATATGCCAAAGAAATGGCCTTTGTCTCCAGGCTGGGGACAAACAGGAAGCTGTACAAGAATCTGGTGGAGAAGCATACGAAGAGCCTGCGGCAAGCCAAGTACATGGTGCCGTTCGGCAACAGGGTCGTCTACATGAGGAGGCTCCCTGTCGATCTCGACGGCCATGCAGGCTACGCCTACCTGGGCCTGGACATGGACAGCCACAACATGCAGGAGAAGAAGGTATCCCTAGAGGCCCTCGACGACAATTTGCCGTTCGAAGAGATTGACAGCAAGATGAGAAGGCTCGGGACCTTCGTCATCGTATCCTCGGAGAAAATGGAGTGCAAGGAAGCCCTTCCCCTATACTATACCAGGGTGCAGATAGAACAGGTATTCGACCTGGCAAAGAACAATGCCGACCTGGTTCCCCTGCGTATCCATGGGGAGGAGACCCTCAAGGGCCATCTGATGCTCACGTTCCTGTCCAGTGTCCTTTTCCAGCTGTTGCAGCAGGACATGTTGCTGCTTACCCAGAAGAAGGACAAGATCAACCCCGAGGGTAGCTTCCTCGTGCTGAGAAACCAGAAGTGCAAGGTTTTTGATAAGGCGGTAATCCCCCAGGAACCCACAAAGAAGATGAATGATATCTACAAGCTACTGGACATTGAAAGTCCTGTTTCCATCCCGTATTAGGAGACATATTGCCTGTGGTACGAAAATGGGGTGGGAACTATAGATAAGTATAAAATTCAATAGTGCCTATTTGTAGCAAGGAGAAAAAGAATAGTGACAGACATACGTACTAAATATAGCAGAATCATTGGCCCTGATGGAAAAACACAGTACTTCCTCGTACCTGTTGATGAGTTCAACCAGTTGCTACCACAATCTGCACCCAATCAAGAGGTCACCTTTCCAAACGCAGTTGTTACAATGCATGTGCTTGAAGAGATGCCGTTAATCGCAGCATGGCGTACCCACCTCTCCCTTACTCAGGCAGAGGTAGCTCGTCGCATGAACATCTCCCAAGCAGCATACTCCCAAATTGAGAATACCAAGAATCCGCGAGTCACTACACGCAAGAAAGTAGCAGAAGCCCTTGGCATTGATCATCGCCAACTATCACCCTGATTATCGAAATACTTAGTCCTTCCGGGATTTGATTTTGAGTATAACTTGTTGTGACTTCCTCGCAGTTACTCAACCAAGCCATGTGTTTCATCACACTGCATAACTTTGTGCAAGAACCAAAATTGGAGCAAAAGTAATATTCTCTATTCTTAGCCATCCCCATATGATAGGCTATAAGAAATGTTTGGAGAGAAATTACCTATGCTAGCGATCAATTCAAAAGTCTGCACATATAGTGATCCAGGGACAGTGGGTATAATTACCACAATACTGGATGATGGTACGTATGGGGTTTTTATCAACAGCGAGACCTCATACTTCTCAGAAGAATCATTGCAGCTAGTTCTGAGCACTGACCTTTTTGACTCC
>CAXYZP010000222.1:0-3517 GCA_964293175.1 uncultured Sphaerochaeta sp. | reverse complement strand
AAGAGTGGCATGGGTAAGTTCTTCAACGACCTCGCCTTAGCATTTGCAGGAAGTACAAAGGGAGGTCCTGCAAAGGTTGCAGTCATCGCCTCAGGCTTTTTGGGTTCCATCAACGGTTCTGCTGTGGCAAATGTGGTCACTACCGGAGCCTTTACCATCCCTCTTATGAAGAAGACCGGATATAGCAAGGAATTCGCAGGATCTGTTGAAGCCTCTGCTTCGGTTGGAGGACAGCTGTTGCCCCCCATCATGGGAGCGGCGGCCTTTATTATGGCAGAGATGCTGGGCATCAAATATGGGGTGATAGTAATCAGTGCCGCTATCCCAGCTCTCCTATACTATCTTGGCATCATCGTGCAGGTGCAGTTGCGCGCTTCCAAGAACAACCTCCAGGGAATTCCCAAAGAGGAACTGCCAAAGGTCCGAGAAGTCATGAAGGAAAGGGGACATCTGCTACTGCCTATCATGTTCCTTCTGTATATGTTGCTCTTCAGTGGTAATACGGTAATCTTCTCAGCTTTCTGGGCAATAGTGGCCACAATAGTGGTTAGTATGGCCAAAAAAACCACCCGCATGAGTTTAAGGGACATCCTTGATGCTTTTGCAGAGGGAACTCGCTCAGTCGTTTCAGTAGCCGTTGCCTGTGCTGTGGTTGGAATTATCATTGGGGTGGTAAGCCTCACCGGCTTTGGTCTGAACATGGCCAATGCCATCATACAGCTCGGTAGAGCGAATCTGATGCTTACCCTGGTCTTGACCATGATCACCTGTATGATCTTGGGCATGGGCCTTCCCTCCATCCCCGCATACCTCATCACGGCCACCATGGCAGCCCCTGCCCTGATCAAGCTGGGCATCCCCCCCATCGCTGCACATATGTTCGTTTTCTACTTTGCCATGTTTGCCAATATAACCCCACCGGTTGCCCTGGCTCCCTTTGCTGCGGCTGGAATCAGTGGAGGCGATCCCATGAAGACAGGCCTGCAATCGGTAAAGCTCTCCCTAGCCGGCTTCATTGTCCCGTACATGTTCATTTACAACCCGGCTCTCCTGCTTATCGACACAACAGTTCTCATCGCCGTACGTGTCACCATTACGGCTATCATAGGAGTCTCGATGATCGGAATGGCAACAGAAGGATATATGTTTACCAAGATGCACAACTCTCTCAGAATACTTGCCTTTGCAGGAGCATTGATGCTTATCACCGCCAATATCACTCAGGACGTTGTTGGCATCTTGATCTTGGTGTCAGTTTTAACCGTTCAGAAGATACTAGCCAAGAAACAGGTGGAGTTCCTCAAGTAAGAACCTGCAAGTACGTATTAGAATAAGATATCTATCTGCATACCAATAAAAAGAGCAGCCCTTTACAAAGGATTGCTCTTTTTCTTGGTGTTCCTACTATAGGAAGATATGCTTATTTCTCCTTAGGAGTTGTTGGCTTCTTAGCAGGAGTGGTTTTTGCTTTTGCTGCAGGCTTTTTAGCTGGTGCCTTAGCTTTTGTAGCGGTTTTTTTCGCTGCAGGTTTCTTAGGTGCAGGTTTTTTGGCTGGAGCCTTAGCCGGTGAAGCAGGGGTTTTGGTTGTTGGCTTCTCTTCAGCCTTTACAGTAGAAGATGCAGTCTTAGGCGCCTGCTTTACTTCTGGAGCAGGATCGGGTTTTGCTTCTGCCTTTACTGGCTCTTTCTTTTCAGGTGTAGCAGGTTTTTTTTCCTCTGTCTTAGGCGGCTGTTTTACTTCAGAGGTAGGTTCCGATACCTTTGTTGGAATGGGCGGGGTCTTTTCAGCACTGGAGGCATTGGCTTTTTTCCATTGCTGAAAAATAAGGGCTGCAAAAACAACTACAGTAGCAATAAGAGCTACTGTTTTCAGCCCGGGGCTTTTTACCCCAATCAAGACGATAACAAAGATGACAACCATGGCTATCAGGTAGCCGATAGTATATTTCTGCAACTTTTCTTTCGATTCTCTCGTGTTCATCACTACTCCTTATGTACTAAATATTGATAGAAAAACCCATGACCTTAGGGGAGACTAGCGCTATCTCCTATTACACAAATGATACTATATCCCATACCATTCCACAATCATTTTGTTTTTTAGAAAGAACATACGGATATTTTCTTGGGAGTCATAGAAAACAATGCAGCAGAATGACTACACAATTTTTAGGGTTTCTCTCTGTATTCTTGAAGAGTTTACCTTTACCAGCAGGCAGTACATTGGCTGGAGAGAGATAATGGAGTATATTCAATCAAAGGATTGAAACAGTGACCACACAACAGATACAAAAACGAAATTACACAGCATTCCTTGTGCATGCTTTATTCCTTGCGTTGACGATGAACTTCATAGACATCAACACGGTAGTACCGAACATGCTTGCAGAAAGCGGTGCGACATCACTGCATATGGGAATTCTTTCCTCTATCATGATCGGGGGAACAAGTTTCATGCAGTTGCTCTTTGCCGGGATCATCTATCCCCTCAGAAGGAAAAAACCAGCTCTGCTTGCCGGCATATACTTGAGGGTCACTGCCCTTATAGTTTTGGGTATCTTCTTGCGCACACTTTCAGGTGTCGGGCTTTGGAAGGTCTGGACTATCCTAGGCCTGATGACAGTGTTCTCCTTCAGTGGAGCCTTTTCCAACATCTCCTATACAGATATCCTAGGAAGGACGATAGAGCCCGCCAGAAGAAAAAAACTGCTTACCATAAAGCAACTCATCTCTAGTGTTGGTGTCATAGCCTCTGCCCTGCTGGTGAAGGTCATCCTATCGTCTCTGACCTACCCAAAAAACTACTCTACACTCTTTCTGCTTGCAGGAGGCCTGCTTGCCCTTGCTACCATCGGGTTCTGGATGATTAAGGAGGAAGATGCCCCCATACGCGAAAAACTCTCCTTAGGTAAACGATTCATTGCCTTTGGTCAGGTCATCAAAGAAGACAGGAACATGCGTCTCTACCTGTTGCTTATCAATACCAGCGGGGTCATCCTATCCACCATACCGTTTCTCATACTCTTTGCAAGGACCAAATTCCCCATCGACGGTAGCCTTACGGGAACTTTCCTGCTGATGCAGATGGCAGGATCACTTGTAACCAACACCCTCCTGACCTTCCTGTCCAAAGGACAACGCTATAGGAGGCTTCTCTATCTCTTTGTAAGCTTGGGAGCTTCAATTCCTCTGATAGCGCTTCTTGCCTCTCCTTCCCCTATCACATTCTCCCTGGTATTCCTTTTGACCGGAAGTAGTCTTGCCCTCTATCAGATACTGGCCCCAGGGGTACTGCTGGAGATATCTACTGATGAAAATAGACCTCTCTACTCCGGCCTTGCAGGGGCTGGGTCCATCATGAATATCCTCTACCCTATCCTGGCAGGTGCCTTGGTAGCTGCCATTGGCTTTGTAGCAGTATTCATCCTTACCAGTTTCTATATCCTATTGGGCTTCTATGCGGCAAGAAAAATACAGTGCAATCGAATACTCTAACAATACAGATTACCAATTGATT
>CAXYZP010000221.1:0-3524 GCA_964293175.1 uncultured Sphaerochaeta sp. | reverse complement strand
TACAAAGCAAAGGATCTCCATCCTAACCAAACCAACCTTGTAATCGTTACGTTTGTTACTCGATTACCATCTAGATACACATAATAACCAAGAAATACCATACACCCTAGAAGGAGGCGTACAGTGGACATCAATAAAGAGGGAGCTAAACTGATCATAGGAGACCGAGAGGTTCCAATGACTGTTATCACGGACAACATGGGGGGGCAATCCCTTGATATCACCAAACTGCGCACTGAAACCGGATTTATCACCTATGACCCAGGCTTTGTGAACACAGGTTCGTGCATGAGCTCCATCTGTTTTGTCGATGGGGAGAATGGGGTTTTACGCTATCGTGGCTACGATATTGAGGACCTTGTGGAGAATTGCGACTTTGTCGAGGTTGCCCACCTGCTCATCAAAGGAGAGCTTCCAGACCTACCTGAACGTCACAAGTATGCAGAGATGCTCAACCGTCACTCCCTATTGCATATAGATATGCGTAATTTCTTCCGTGACTTCCCCCAGGAAGCCCATCCCATGTCCATCCTTTCGGCCATGGTCGCTTCCCTATCAGCCTTCTACCCTGAAATCGCCGATGTCGACCCTGAAGAGAACGTTGACCTTACCATCAGCAGGCTGCTTTCCAAGATGCGTACCATCGCGGCCTTCAGTTACCGCCAGATGAACGGTCTGGACTTCAAGGAACCCTCCTACAAATTCTCCTACTGTGAAAACTTCCTGAACATGATGTTCTGGACCCCGGTAAATGCCTACGAGCCCGACCCCTTGCATGTAAAGGCCCTGAACATCCTGCTTATCCTGCATGCTGACCATGAACAGAACTGCTCCACCAGCGCCGTAAGACTTGTCGGAAGCAGTGAAGCAAACCTCTACGCTTCGGTAGCAGCGGGGTGTTGCGCCCTCTGGGGTAGCAAACATGGCGGGGCAAACCAAGCGGTCCTAGAGATGCTTACCAACATACTCAATGATGGACTGAGCATCGAAGAGGTAATAGCGATGTCCAAGGACAAGGACAATGCCTTCCGTCTCTCAGGCTTTGGCCACCGTGTCTACAAGACCTATGACCCCAGGGCCAAGATCGCCAAGAAACTCTGTGAAGAAGTGCTTGGTGCTGACAGCAAGAAGGATCCCCTTCTGCAGCTGGCCCTCGAGCTGGAGAGAGTTGCCCTGAGTGATCCCTACTTCATAGAGAGGAATCTCTATCCCAACGTAGACTTCTACACAGGGATCATCTTCCATGCCATGGGAATTCCCGAGTCCATGTTTACAGTTCTCTTTGCCATGGGAAGGCTCCCTGGCTGGATAGCCCACTGGTTGGAGTGGAGACACGACCCGTACCAGAAGATCGGACGCCCCAGGCAGGTCTATTCCGGCCTTCAGGCCAGGGAGGTCTTGCCTCTTGAAGACCGTTAAGGCACTTATCTTTGATTTCAACGGCACGCTCTTCTGGGATACGCTGTATCACCAGAAGGCGTGGTCTTGTATTGCCAATACATATGGCACCCACCCTTACACAGAAGAAGAGATGCACCATCTCAACGGCAGGACCAACAGCGAGACCATCGCCTTTCTTGTAGGGGAACATCTATCTGCAAGTCAGATCAAAGAAATTGCAGAGGAAAAGGAACGGCTCTATATCGAAATGTGCCAACAAGCAATGCCGCTGCATCTCGCTGAAGGGGCTGTAAACCTTTTTGAAACTGCTCGTAAAAAGGGCATCAAAATAGCCATTGCCACCAGTGCAGGACCGGACAATATGGCATGGTATAAGAAATGGTTCTCCCTGAATGACTACTTCTGTGACTCGCTGATAATAACTGACGACAATAAACGCAAGGGCAAGCCGGATCCCGCCATATATCTTGACACCCTCTCCCCTTTGGATTTGGACGGCTCTTCCTGTGTGGTATTCGAAGACACTAGAAGTGGGATATTGAGTGCCTCTAGAGCCGGTATCGGCAAGATCTACGCTGTAGCAAGCCAAGGTGCGGACATAGAGACAACAGCGGCCATGGGAGAAACCCATGGCCAGCTCAGGTGTTTTGATCAGTTTGTCCTAGAGTAGGGAGACCAACAGTTCTCCGAACGCCTTGGTACCCAACTTTTCACAGGGAATGCTCTCCTCAACCATCATACGATGAAAGTCTGCCGTCACCTTGCCGGAGGCAAGAGCTCTCTCGACTGCAAGAAAAATCTTGTCGGCAGCATCGTCCCATCCCAGGTACCTGAGAAGCATTTCAGCTGATAGTACCAAAGAGAGAGGATTCACAATATCTTTGCCTGCTATATCAGGGGCTGTCCCATGGGTAGCCTCAAAGATGGCAAACTTGCTGTTGAAGTTGATGTTGGCCCCCGGGGCGATACCGATACCACCCACGGCTGCGGCCAAGGCATCGGAAACATAGTCCCCGTTGAGGTTCAGCGTTGCTATGACATCGTAGCGATCGGGAGCAAGCAGGATATTCTGCAGAAATGCATCACAGATACAGTCCTGGATAACCAGTGCATCCATACCTTCACGCTCAATAGAGAAAAGTCCGCTCTTATCCTTCTTTGCACCGAATTCACGCTCTGCAAGCTCATAACCCCATTTGAGAAACCCACCCTCGGTAAACTTCATGATGTTACCCTTATGTACGAAGGTGACACTCTTTCTTTTGTTTTCCAATGCATAGTCTATGGCGCTACGGATCAGACGCTCGCTTCCCTCACGGGAGACGGGCTTGATACCGATGGCGCTGGTCTGGGGAAATCGAATGTTGGTGACGCCCATCTCGGTTTGTAAGAAGTCAATGACCTTCTCCACTTCTGCGCTTCCAGCTTCCCATTCGATACCAGCATAGATATCCTCGGTGTTCTCACGGAAGACGACCATCTCGACCTTCTCGGGATACTTTACCGGGGAAGGCACTCCACTGAAGTAGTGTATCGGGCGCAAACATACAAACAGGTCCAAGTTTTGGCGCAGTGTAACATTCAGGCTTCGAAACCCCTTACCCACAGCAGTGGTCAAGGGGCCCTTTATCGCAACGCGATACTCCCTGATGGCAGCGAGTGTCTCATCAGGAAGGTAGGAACCGGTCTTGTCCTTTGCCTTCTGCCCGGCAAGCACCTCTTTCCAGGCGATGCTGCGTTCGCCCTTATAGGCTTTCTCTACTGCAGAGTCGACGACGCTTTTCATGACAGCGGTAATTTCGGCTCCTACTCCATCACCTTCAATATAAGGGATAATGGGATGGGAAGGAACCTGTAGGTCCTTACCTTGTATGGTTATTACTTCTTCTTGCATTAGACTTTCTCCTTCAGAACGTTAAGCAGACCACCTGCGAGCAACATAGCATGCTGCTCTTTGGTAATATCACAATCCAGAGTAATTGATAGAGCCTTGGTCTTATTTAGCAAAACAACATTGTCGTTACTTATTTGTGTACGGATATCCTCCAGAACGAGCTCATCATCCATGTCTATCTTCGCATAATCATCCGCATGCTTAAAGGTAAGGGGGATAATGCCAAAGT
>CAXYZP010000220.1:0-3542 GCA_964293175.1 uncultured Sphaerochaeta sp. | reverse complement strand
TTGTCCTAGAACACATGCTTGTGTTAAGGTTATCATAACGTCAAATAACGGGCTTATCAACACCCGTTTATATAAAGGGGCAGTATAGTGGCAACGTTGCAGGTTCAAAGCATGCACCTTGCATTTGCAGATAGGGATATTCTGGACGATGTTTCGTTTATCCTGACAGAAAAAAGCCGTAGCGCTCTAGCCGGAGGCAACGGAAGCGGCAAGTCCACGCTCTTGAAAGTTCTCAGTGGCCAGATGGCTGCAGACAGCATGAATGTGAGTAAGACACGCGATTTACGTATCTCCTACCTTCCTCAAAGCGACATTCTCTTTGAAGAAGGCTCCGTATATTCTGAAGTTGAGCGCGGGTATGAGCGCTTTGATGGGATGCTCACAGAAAAAAAACATCTGGAACAGGAACTCGCCCTCTCTACCGAGGAGGAGAACACCTACCCTCTTCTCGTACGGCTCTCAGCTATCCAGGAAGGATTGCTGGAACAGGGATATTTTTCTCGCAAGGAGAAGATCGAGCAGATACTTTCCGGCTTGGGATTCCTTGCCTCTGACTTCGACCGCCAGTGTCTGGAATTTTCCGGAGGGTGGCAGATGCGCATAGCCCTTGCAAAGGTCCTCGTCGAACAACCGACTATCATGCTGCTCGACGAACCGACCAACTATCTCGATATCGAGGCCAGATACTGGCTGAAGAACTATCTGAAGGTATACTCAGGCGGCATCATGATCGTATCTCATGACCAGGCTTTCCTGGATGATAGTGTGAACGAGGTATTTGAGCTTTTCAGCGGCAAGCTCACACGCTACAGCGGAAATTACAGCAAGTATCTCGAACAGAGGGAGCTTGAGATCGCACAGCTGGAAGCTGCCTACAAGCAGCAGCAGGAAAAACTGGAGAAAACAGGGCAGTTCATCGACAAGTTCCGCTATAAGGCAACCAAAAGCAAGCAGGTGCAGAGCAGGATAAAGCAGATAGAGAAAATGGAGATTGTGGAAGTTCCTTCCCATCTGAAACAGCTCTCCTTCACCTTCCCTCCCGCCCCGCATAGCGGCGTCGACGTCCTCATGGTTGAAAACCTGAAAAAACAGTATGACAATCAGATTGTGTTCGACGACTTCTCTTTTCAGGTCAACCGTAACGAAAGACTTGCGGTGACCGGCAAGAACGGATCGGGTAAAAGCACACTGCTGAGAATGCTCTGCGGCGATGACACCACCTATGAGGGATCTATACGCCAAGGAACCGGTGTCAGCATAGGCTACTTTGCCCAAGATACAGAAAAGACACTCGATCCGACACTGACAGTCCTTGAAGAGGTCAGCAGTGTCGCTGCCACAGCGGACATTCCCAAACTGCGCAACTACTTAGGGTCATTTCTCTTCAGCGGTGATGATGTTTTCAAGAGTGTTTCAGTTCTCAGCGGCGGGGAAAGAAGTCGCCTAGCGCTTCTGAAGATCTTGCTACACCCGGTGAACCTGCTCATTTTGGACGAACCGACCAACCATTTGGACATCAATGCCAAACAGATGTTGCTCAAAGCCCTTGAACACTATGACGGGACCATGGTCTTTGTCAGCCATGACGCACACTTTATCGAGCATATAGCTACCAAGATACTCTACCTCACCAATACCGATCCTCCGGAGTTCTTCGATGGAGACTATTCCTACTTCTCCTACAAGCTCGAGGAGAAGGAAAAGGTGGAACAGGAGAACCAGAATCAGCAGAAGGCTCAGCAAGAGGCACCCACAGCTGTGCTCTCCTACAAGGAAGCAAACCGGCAGAAGAATCGCCTGGCTACCTTAAGACGCCAAAGCGAAGAGCTTCTTAAGAAGCATGAGAAGCTTGAAGTGAAGCTGACCTCACTGGATCACAGCATGGCCATGGAAGAGAACTACACCGATGCGGTGAAAATAAAGACCTTGGTCGAACAAAAGGCAGCACTTGAGAAAAAACTTGAGGCGAGTGAGGAGTCTTGGCTCCTGCTCAACGAAGAGGCAGAGACCCTGGAGGCAGAGCTTGGCTAGACTGAATGATTTCTTTACGAGCGTTGTACTGGCTTCAAAGTCTGTGGCACGAAAAAAGCTGTTGGAAGAATTGGGTCTTCTGGTAACCTGTGAGCCTACCCATTGTGACGAGAGTCATCAGGAAACGGATCCTTCCAAAGCTGTCCATCTCTTGGCCAAACGCAAACTAGAGGGATACATGAGGGTACATGATCACTATGAGGGAGTTGTCATCACGTGCGACACCTTAGTCTCATGTGAAAACATGCTCATAGGCAAGCCTGCAAACCGAGAGGAGGCCAAGTCACAGCTGCAGATGTTCAGCGACAAGGCCCAGGTGGTGCACTCAGGTTGGGCCTTATGGTTTGAAGACAAGGTCTATGACGGCTCTGATGTGGCTGTTGTCATCTTCAAGGCATTGGATGATGCTGCTATCGAAGAGTATCTTGACCTTGAAGAGTGGAGAGGGGCCGCCGGCTCCTACAGGATCCAAGAGAGGGGAAAAGAGCTTGTACAGAGGGTGGAAGGTGATATTGCAACGGTTATAGGGTTGCCACTCTTACAGATTTCTGAAATACTTCATGCAACTGTGCCCGTTAGTGATGGCGCAGAATATCCGCCCTTGCGAGGGTGAGTAATAGATGAAGGGTGACGCACGATAGCTTGTACGTAGTACAGCTGTGTCGTCAGACAGGAGGATTATGTCCGTAGTAACAATGAAAAGCCTGCTCGAATCAGGCGTGCATTTCGGTCACCAGACCAAAAGATGGAATCCAAAGATGGCTCGTTTTATTTTCAGCCAGAGAAATGGAATCCATATCATCGACTTGCAGAAAACCTCTGCTTGTATTGTCGAAGCATATGACGCAGTTCGTGCAGTCGTAAAACAGGGCAAAAGTGTCTTGTTCGTCGGCACCAAAAAGCAAGCTCAGCAGGCTATTGAAGCTGAAGCAAAGCGCTGTGGAATGCCCTATATCAACAACCGTTGGCTCGGCGGCATGCTGACCAACTTCTCAACCATCAAGAAATCCATCTCTACCCTCAAGAAAATCGAGAAGATGCAGAATGATGGTACCTTTGAATCTCTTACCAAGAAAGAAGTTTCTCTGCTCACCAAGCAGATGATCAAACTTGAGAAGAACCTTGGCGGTATCAAGGATATGAAGGATCTCCCCGGAGCTATCTTCATCATTGACACCAAAAAAGAAGCTATTGCTGTTACAGAGGCCAAACGCCTTGGTATCCCAGTAATTGCTGTCGTAGACACAAACTGCGACCCCACTGACATCACCTACCCTATCCCTGGAAACGATGACGCCATCCGCGCCATCAGCCTTTTTGTCGAAATCATTGCCAATGCAGTAATTGATGCAGACAACGAAGCCGGTATCCAGATCATCGAAACTCTCGGAAATGAAGAAGAGGTTGTCGAAGAGAAGGTTGTAGAGGAAGTTGAGGAAGAGGTTGTCTTCTCCACTGAAGAGGGTGCTGAAATCTCCAAGTTTGAAGAAGAGACTGTAAAGCTGACCGAG
>CAXYZP010000219.1:0-3549 GCA_964293175.1 uncultured Sphaerochaeta sp. | reverse complement strand
GATGTCCTTTACATCGCTAAAGTCCTGTGACTCCAAGGCCTTACGAACAAAGCCTTTGAGCTGGCGCCAAAGCCTTGTGTCGTGCTCGCCGACCTGCTTGGCTACCTGCCGTACTGACATCTGCCTCAGCATGGTAAGCAGCACAGCCTCCATCAGGAGGGTAAAGCCGCTTCCTTTCCTTGCCCAAGGAACTTCAATAAGCGTTACCTTATGATCCTTGCATTCAACTCTGGGAACCCTGGCATGTATGTAGCAGCGGTATTGAAAGAAGTTCAGATGTCTCCATTCCTTCTGATTTGAATCGTAAACGGTGCATAGGTCACCGCAATGGGGACATGGGAACTTGCTTCCCTTCTGGTAATCCAAGGTTATATGGACATCAAGCCTGCCAGGTTCTTTCTCCGAAGGTCTGAACTCTACCCGTGAAACAAACCATGGCTCTGCCAATCCAAGTGCCTGTGTAAAGATATCATTCTGTGGAATCCCATCCATGTGCTTACCCTCTCTTGATTCATAAAAGATAGGTAAACTGTAACACAACTCCTTCCGACGCTTCCATCAGATTATGATGCTACCCACTCAAAACAGCGAAAGGCCCAAAAAAACTATGACCACAAATAACGGTTGGATTTAGTTCAAGCTGAACGAACCATCGCCATGAGACGGTTGGGCAGTTTAGGGTCTTTGATCAATTTCTTGATTCTGGGATTTACCCTTTGCACAGATTCTTTCTCTGCAGAAAACATTTTCTGTATGGTTGTTACATCTACCTGGGAAAAACGTTCTGCCAAACTGTGACTCCCATTGAGAAGCAGCTTGTAGTATTCGGGGTTGTCGAGGTTTTTCACAAGCGGGGTAGTTGAAAGCATTGCAGTCAGCGATTTGTTCATTGCTGCGTACCCGCTTTTCCTGCAATGATGGTGCTTCATATCTCTGAAAAATTTTTCCAAAATGTTGTTTGTCCGCTGAGGAGTAAGGGTAAGGGGTTCCCCCCTGCTGGTGACAATGATAGGATCTGCAAACAGTTTTTCCCAATATTTCTCCAGCTGCTGACGCATCTTCTGATACCCGATTTCCTGTAATTCATCATCCTCTACCAACTGGTGGTGGAATTTCTTCACCCGGGCTTCAATGGTATGGATGGCCCCACTTCCAGGGTCATTCAATCCCAACTTCCCCGCAGGCTCCGCTATGCCCATGGCCACACGGAGCTGATCGAATACCGTTATTTTCTTCTTCAATCGCTTATGTGCCGTGATAAGCTGTTGGTCATACCACATAGGCCTCAATACAGCCAATACAGTATTGGCCAGAGGCAGACGCTGATGCAGCTTCATCTTGTTGATGGTATCCCTCAGCTTGTACAGCCTGGTGAGGAATGTCATATACGGCCGGTCAAAAGGAAACCCATACCCGTCGCCTTCTGCCTTCCCTGCGAGAGCCCAATGGATGAGCGTATAAAGCAGGAACTCTTCGGAACACGAGTCGGTGCTCTTCTGCTCGGATTCAATGGTTGCACCAAGGGTCTCAAGCTCCTCAGTGCAGATCTCCTGGGTTATCTGGCACTGTCGTAATACCTTGCGCAGCTTGCCTTGGACCCCATGGCATCGGAGCCTGCTGCGCAGGTGGTCATGTTCCCTCTGGAACAGGTCCTTTCCGATGTCCCGGAGAAAATGGAAATGGCAGATGAAATCGGGAGCTTCTGGAAAGACCTCTTTCACAGCCGAAAGGATGCCTGGCCCCATATCATGGACCAGTGCTACCGGTTTCCCATACGCCAATTCCAATTCCTGAAGGAATGGGACTATGGCCTCTTTCTTTTCGGAGGGGAGCTTTACCGAATCCAGCACAAATGATGAGATCTCATCAAGGCCGACAAAAAGGTGCGGGCTGTCCGCTTCGCAAGTGCCGTCAAGGTGCAGGATATACCCTCCCTGACCTTGCATATGCGTCCGGAGTGCAGCAGTGGTCTCCCGGTGGGCACAGGCAAGATAGCAGATATATTTGTCTGCAAGGAGCCCCACTTCACTCGCGGATATGGATATCCCGCGTTCTTGCAGATGGGCCCTGATCTCCCGTTCATTGCGGGCATGCCGGAATACGGCCTCACCAATGTATATCATCACATCATAGCCGAAGGTGTTCCGCGGTGGGGCTAGGGAGGCAAGCTCCTGGGAGGGAGCCATATATCCACAGACCGGGCAGCTGTACACAGTCTCATGCGCAGTGATGGTACCGACTGAATACAGGGCCAGGTTCCTCTCCCTTGTTTTCAGCACCTTCATGCGCCCATGACAGGAAGGACATACGGTATTCTCCGCACTGAAGGTCACTATCGGTGAATTGGCAAAGACCTGCTGGTTCCCTGTCGACATGATGATGCGCTCCCTATGGGCTGAGAATGCCTTCAGAAACCCGGCTGAGCCGTTTTTTTTTCCGACAACCCATGCATCTGCAGCAGTGTCGTTATCTCATTGGCCTTCACAGAAACCCCCTGCCGCTCCAAACGGGCAACCCGCTTCTCCAGCGGTGCCTGGGGATGCTTGATGAAGTCAGCGAATACCCACAGGGCGTCATGATCGGAAATCTGCTGCAGCGATTGCTGCTCCAGGGCCTCTTTGCGAAGTGCCCGCTGGGCACTTCCCACCTGCTCGTCGGCACTGAGATAGATGTACCTTCCCTGGAATTTCTCTCTCTGCAATGCAGGAAGATCCTTGTAATGGTTCATGAATGACCGTGGGTCAAGACCGAGAAGCTCCCCCAGCTCAGCTGAGCTCAGCCCTTGCGGTGAGTTCCCTACCAATTGGATGACAGTCTCCTTAAGCGTCCCGAAACGGGAAAACCTGATGTCCTTATAGCCCCACAGTCCATGTTCGTCAAACTGGGGGATGCCGGCGAGGGTGTAGAACCTCCCATTGTGGTTGTAGCTGGTCAGGGTTCCCCAGGACTTCAGATGGTTTCGTACCGTGGGGACAGAACAGTGCAGCAGGGATTTCAGCTGGTCGACGGTAAATACCTTTCGTGCGTGGAATTTCTGCAAAACCTGTTTTTCAAGCTCAGAAGGGATCATGGAAGCCTCCTTATTAAGTATATGTTTATATGCTGTATTATATCATATACTTTATAATTTAGCGAGCTTCATCTCCCATTATTTCAACAACAACTTGCTTTCAAAGCCCTGAAAGGGGGTTTGTTCCTATGTTGATGATTTCATATACTTGATATTTGTTGGAGGGTATGGATTTATTTCTTTTTCTTATAGATATTTGTTCACATCCAACTGTTATTTGTGGTCATAGCATTATCATGTATCAAAGCCATAGCTGGTATATCTATAAGGCACCCTTGTATGGAGTGAACCATTCGTTTGCCATGAGGGTCCTCGCTTCGGATGTCAGGGGGATGAGGTCGCTCTTGTTCAGAAGATCCAGATTGAACTTACGATTCAGGGCAGCAAAATGCTTCAAGCCAAATGCAATCTTATTGAGATAGGAAAAGACCCCTATAGCTCCAGTGGGGAACTGATTTGCCTGTGTACCATAAATGGCG
>CAXYZP010000218.1:0-3581 GCA_964293175.1 uncultured Sphaerochaeta sp. | reverse complement strand
AGAGGCTGGGATGTTGAGATCGGCGGGGAGCTCTTCAGTGATGCCATGGGAAATGCCGGAACATTCGAAGGCACCTATATTGGCATGGTCACCCATAACATCGACACCATTGTCGCAGGCCTATCCTTGGAGGAAAAATAATGAACAAACACCTAGCAATCGATGCAGAAGACATTACCATTGCCTATCATGACAAACCTGTTATCTGGGACGTGGACTTCCAAGTCCCCCCAGGCATCATGATGGCCATAGTGGGACCCAACGGTGCAGGAAAATCAACCCTGCTCAAGGGAATCCTCGGTTTGATAAAACTCACTGCCGGACAGGTGAATATCTTTGGTGATACCTATAAGAACCAACGCAAACTCGTCGGTTATGTTCCCCAACGGACAGCGGTTGATTGGGATTTCCCCACCACCGTGCTAGATGTGGTACTTATGGGCACCTACGGTAGGTTGGGATGGATTAAACGTCCGGGAAAGCATGAGATCTACCAAGCTACAGAGGCACTGGAAAAAGTCGGTATGCGCGATTACTCTGACCGACAGATCAGCCAACTCTCCGGAGGACAGCAGCAGAGGGTCTTCTTGGCACGAGCCCTTACCCAGGATGCAGAGATATTCCTTATGGACGAACCCTTCCAAGGCGTCGACGCTGCTACAGAGCGGACGATCATCACCATACTGAAGGAGCTCAAAAGTGCTGGAAAAACCATTGTAGCAGTGCACCATGACCTACAGACGGTGACCGAGTATTTTGACTGGGTCACCCTGCTTAACGTCAGGCGTATTGCAGGAGGCCCTGTACAAGAGATATTTACCAATGAAAACCTTCGCAAGGCATACGGAGGAAAGCTCTCCTTCCTCGAAGAGAAGGATGCACCTTCTTCAGATGCAAGCACCCCGGAAAAAGGAGAACAGCCATGATGCTTTTCGCTGATTACACCCTGCGCATTGTAGCCTTGGGCTCAGCGCTCTTGGGAATTGTAGCAGGTTCCCTTGGAAGTTTTGCTGTTCTGAGAAAACAAAGCTTGCTTGGAGACTCCATCTCCCATGCAGCACTACCTGGTATCGTACTGGCCTTTATGCTTACCGGAAGCAAAAGCTCCCTTATCCTCTTATTGGGAGCCGCGGTGGCCGGTTGGATAGGATCGTACTTTATCCTTGCGATCATACGGCACTCCCGTATCTCCAGTGATGGGGCACAAGGGGTCATTCTGAGCGTTTTCTTTGGCATTGGACTTATGTTGCTTACCTACATCCAATCCCAACCCAATGCAGCCCAAGCGGGTCTGGACAAATACCTGTTCGGACAGGCAGCGGCCCTGCTGGAGGAAGACATATGGATAACCGCAATCTTCGGAACGGTTGCCATTATCTGCATGGCTCTCTTTTGGAAAGAGTTCAAGCTGATGACCTTTGACCCTATCTACGGGCAGAGCCTCGGATTTTCCGAGAAGGCTACAGATCTGATGATCACAGCTTTGATAGTCATCGCTATCGTAACGGGCCTTTCTACAGTAGGAGTTATCCTTATGAGCTCCATGCTCATAGCCCCGGCCTCTGCAGCACGGCAATGGACCAACAAGATGGGGGCCATGGTGGTCCTTTCAGGCATCTTTGGAGCTCTTTCCGGTGTGGCGGGAGCCCTACTTTCCAGTATCCTCCCCAACCTACCCACTGGGCCTGCAATTGTCCTCTGCCTAACGGCCTTAGTCATCCTATCGCTCTTATTCTCACCTAACAGAGGTATTCTAGCTCGTTCAATCCAGAGGTATAGAAATCGCTTCGCATTCTCTCTGCAGAGACTGCTACTCGATCTCTATCACTTGGAGGGAAAGCATAGTGATGGCAAGCGTGCCCACAGCATGAAGACTATCTCCCTTATCCGTAGCCGGGAGGGAAACATCCGCATAGCCTTACAGGCTCTACAGTCCAACAGCTGGGTCGAACAAACCGAAGACAAGCTTTGGTTGCTGACCGCACAAGGGCACAAGTATGCAGAGACCCTACTGAAAAAAGGAGAGCAAAACCTATGATCGGTGAAATTATTCTTATAGCAATACTGGTTTCAGCAGCCTGTGCGATTCCAGGAGTGTTTTTAGTCTTGCGCAAGATGTCCCTAATGAGTGACGCCATAAGCCATGCAGTGCTTCCGGGCATCGTCGTGGGCTTTCTCATTACCCGCTCCCTCTCCTCCCCCTTGCTGTTTGTCGGAGCAGTAGGTACGGGGATGCTGACTGTCATCCTTACTGAAAGTCTGGTTAAGACACAACTGGTAAAAGAGGATGCTGCGATAGGCCTGGTATTCCCTGCCCTGTTCAGCATCGGAGTTATCCTTGTCAGCAGATATACCGGGAACGTCCACTTGGACATCGATGCTGTGCTGTTAGGCGAATTGGTATTCACCCCTCTGGACCGCCTCTCGTTCTTCGGATATGACGCAGGACCAAGAATGGCTTGGGTGATGGGAGTAATCCTCGTATTGAATATAGGAGTCCTCCTGCTTTTCTTCAAGGAGATGAAGATAGCAACCTTTGACCCGGGGCTCTCAAGCTCCTTGGGCTTCTCCCCTGTCCTGCTGCAGTACATACTCATGATCGATGTAAGCATCACCACAGTCGGAGCCTTTGACGCAGTAGGATCTATCCTTGTGGTAGCCCTTATGATCGCACCGGCGACCACTGCCTACCTCCTGACCGACGACCTAAAGAAGATGGTCGTCCTTTCAGTACTAATCGGTATAGTCTCTTCAGTCTTGGGCTTCCTGGTGGCTTGGGCGCTCGACGCATCAGCAGCAGGTGCAATGGCCAGCATGTGTGGCGTTGCCTTCCTGCTTGCATTCCTTTTTGCACCGGACCGCGGTTTAGTTTCACAGATGCGTAGAAAACAATCACAGAAACTGGAATTTGCCGTTACGATGCTTGCCATCCACCTGTCTCATCACCGCTCTGAAGTACAGTGTGACTTGGAGTGTCACGAAAAGCATCTTACCGAACATATCAACTGGGACAAGCATTTTGCCTCTCAGGTTGTCAAAAAAGCAATCGAAGAGGGCGTGATCAAGTCTTCACAGGGTCTGCTAGGACTAACCACAGTAGGCGAACAACACGTCCAAGCTGCAATGATGAGGTAGTAGGATGAAAAAAAAGGTATCCCAAACGGTCGAAGACTATCTGAAGAGCCTCTTGAGACTATCTGATTTTCAAGAGGAGTACTTCGTTCCGATGGGAACCCTAGCAAAACATCTGAACCTTACTGCAGGCACCATCACCACGATGGTGAAGAGGTTTGTAGAAGACGGTTGGATCGAATATCAGCCGAGAAAGGGTTGCCGCCTCACAGAAAAAGGTCTCTGTCTTGCCTTGCAACAGCAGAGAAAGCACCGTCTCATTGAGTATTTCCTCACCAACAGGCTCACTATGCATATCGAAGATGTTCATAGTGAGGCCGAGGTGCTCGAACATGCCGTCTCCGACAAGGTATTGGCTTACATGGACGAATTCCTAGGTTTCCCCAAGCATGATCCCCACGGTCAGCCCATCTTCAGAAGTATTGAAGAGTACCGCTCCTATATAAAAA
>CAXYZP010000217.1:0-3594 GCA_964293175.1 uncultured Sphaerochaeta sp. | reverse complement strand
AGCAGAAGTCCCCGCCACGGGGTCTGATCATGACACTCATGGTGATGGTGCTATTGGCTTTTGCTACCTTGAAAGCTCCAAGGGAAGGGGTGGTGCCACCTTCAAACAGATCGGCACAGAACTCCACGCGGTCAGCTCCACCTTTTTCAGCGGCGATGACACTCTCTATCGATTCAAGACAAATTTCAATTTTCATATTTTTTCTCCTTAGATATGTTCAAACAAATTTCACTGTAATGTCCGTATTTTTCAGTTCAGGACGATTCAAGGCATCACCAATGGTATGCAAGGTTATCGTATGCACCCCGCTAGCCAGTTTCACACCACTTAGGATGACATCCCCATCCCTCCCTTTCTGAAGCGAAAAGCAGAAATTTTCATCACCTATGCCAAACCTGAGTTTCAATTCTTCTGAAAGAGGCTTAGGTGTAACCCACTGTATTGTGTAAGTTTTACCTTCTTTTTTGTGATTCTTTTCTTCAGGTATTTGCACTGTCCAGGTAAGGGAAGTGGGAATAGGGCGGTAGGAGTAATACTCAGAGCCAGTATACCTAAAGGAAGGTGATCCTAGAGGGAGGACTTGAGGGCATTTGTTCAGTATGGTGGGCACCGGTTGTGCTTCTTTCTTTGCTTTTCTTGTAAGAGGTTCATCCTGTAAACTCTTTCCAATACCCTGGAGGACCTCTTGTTCAAAGGGCTCTACTGAGCCATCGCCCATAAGACCAATGTTGAGCAGGTAGTTGCCGCCTGCTGAGACTACTTGTCTTGCTGTATTGGAGAGCTCGTGGATCTTCTCCTGCTTGTCGCCTCTCTCTTGCCACTGCCTGTAACCCCAGGTCTCATGGTAGATGGAAGCGGGGGTTTGCCAAGGGACATCAAGGGTAACGGTGGGAAGCTTGTTATCTCCCATGGTAAGGAAGTCTCCACAGTCATTCCAGATCCTTCCATTGATCATGCACTGGGGCTGTAGCTTTTGTACCAGGGCATACACCTCTTCTGATTGCTCCTTTGTAGGAGCTCCCATGTCCATCCAGAGCTCACAGATGGGGCCATAGTTGGTCAAAAGTTCAGTTAGTTGCTGTATGTTGTATGCTTGATGTTCTTTTGGGATAGCATCGCTGTTGTGCGCGCTTATGGGGAGGGCTAGGGGGAAGTGCCAATCTATCCATGAGTAGTAGATGCCAAAGGCCAAACCCTGATCCTTACAGGCATCACTGAGTTCTCTGATGATATCCTTCTTGCATGCTGCATTTATAGTATTGTAGTCAGTGGTCTTGGTATCATAGAGACAGAATCCATCATGGTGCTTGGTGGTGACCACCAGGTAGTTCATCCCACTCTCTTTAGATAGCGTTACTATACCTGTTGCATCAAAGTTTTCAAGGCTGAACTCCTCTGTAAGCTTCTCATAGTCACCTTGGGAAAGGTACCCGTGGGAGAGTATCTGCTCAGAGTACCCTCGGGTAATCTTCTCACCTTTCCAAACCCCTCCTGCCAGGGAGTACAGGCCGAAATGGATAAACATGCCAAACTTGAGTTCTTGCCAGTCTTGTACTTTCTTGTTCATAGGAAACAGTCCTTTATATGGTTGCTATGAATTAGTGTCTTCATAGTCTTCTCTCTAAGGTTCTTTCTTGGGTCTAGATAAATCATACCTTGGGGTTTGTCCTAAAAACAGGGTAAATATTTCGATTAGGGGTAAGGTAGGGCGTATTTTTTTCAAAGTTCGACCAAATTTTGAAAAAATGACGCCTATCGCCCATGCAACCTTACCCTCTCTTGGGATTCTTACCCTTATGCGATTTGGACTTCCATGCAACAATTTAGCTATGAAGAAAACAGAACCTGGTCTCGTCTACCAGAACAAACAACCTACAGTGCTTCAAAAGATGCGCAAGCATTGGCAGTTCTACCTGATAGTAGCACTTCCTATGCTCTATTTTATCCTGTTTAAGTATGTGCCCATGTATGGTGTCCTACTTGCCTTCAAGAGGTACCGGGTATCGAAAGGCATATGGAACAGTCCCTGGGTAGGTTTCTACCAGTTCGCCAAGTTCTTCAAGAACCCCTCATCGGTGAGGATCATGTACAACACCTTCATGTTGAGCATGTACTCCTTGGTAGCCTCCATCCCGCTTGCAGTTATCCTCGCCATCGCCTTGAACGAGACTCGTTCAAAGCATTGGAAGAAGAGTGTGCAGATGATTACCTACGCACCGTACTTCATCTCCACAGTAGTCTTGGTTGCCATCCTGATGCAGTTCCCCGATCCTGCCTTGGGCTTCATCAACTACCTACGCACCCTCATGGGTAAAGATTCCATCAACTTTATGGGGGAAGCCCACCTCTTCAAGCATATATATGTATGGTCAGCCATCTGGAAGAACACCGGGTACAACGCCATCATATACCTGGCAGCCCTTACCGGCATAAGTCCGGAACTGTATGAGGCAGCCAAGGTCGACGGGGTGAACAAGTTCCAGAAGATCTGGTACATAGACCTTCCCTGTATCAGCAACACCATCGTCATCATGCTTATCATGAACATGGGATTTGTCATGAGCCTTGGCTTTGAAAAGGCCTTCCTTATGCAGAACCCCCTGAACCTGCAGAGTGCTGAGATCATGTCGACCTACGTCTACAAGATGGGACTCATCAACCGCGACTTCAGCTACTCCACGGCGATCGACATGATCAACTCGATGATCAACATCATCCTGATCCTGACATTTAACCGCCTTTCCAAGGTATATAACAAAGAAGGGGGCCTGTGGTGAGATACAAAACCAAAGAGATGCTTTCAGACCGAGTCTTTGGCATCCTGAACAACACATTCCTCTTTCTTAGCATGCTGGTGGTTGCCTATCCCCTCATCTATATTATTTCCAGCTCGCTCAGCTCCCCTCAAGCTGTCATGGCCCATAAGGTGTGGCTCCTGCCTGTGGACTTCGACCTTATCAGCTACAAGGCTGTATTCACCAACAAGCAAATAGGCATCGGCTATATGTACTCCCTCATCTATATGGCGGCAGGGACAGTGGTCAGCGTGTTGCTTACCATGTTGCTTGCCTACCCTCTATCCAGAAAAGAGTTCTACGGACGCAATGTGGTGACCCGCCTCATCCTCTTTACCATGCTGTTTACCGGTGGGATCATCCCCCTGTATCTGACAGTGCGTAACCTGGGTCTGTATAACACCAGGCTGGCCATCATCCTGCCCAATGCCATCACCGTATGGAACGTCATCATTGCAAGGACCTTCCTACAGGACAACATCAGTGACGAGCTGTATGAAGCTGCCATGATCGACGGCTGTTCGGACATTCGATTCTTGTTTTCGTTTGTATTCCCTCTTTCAGGGGCCATTATCGCAGTGCTTGGGCTGTTCTACGCAGTAGGGCAGTGGAACAAGTATTTTGATGCCTTGCTCTACTTGCAGGACCAGGCTCTCTATCCCCTGCAGATCATCTTGCGCAACATCCTGATCATCAACAAGAACACCCCGTCGATGACTATGGATGTGAACGCCGCCATACGTGCCCAGGGTCTTTCTGAGACCATCAGGTATGCCCTCATCGTTGTGGCAAGCCTACC
>CAXYZP010000216.1:0-3596 GCA_964293175.1 uncultured Sphaerochaeta sp. | reverse complement strand
ATTCTCGCTCTAGCCGACATCCCCAAGCAGTGGGATAACAAAGGTCTTTTCATCTTCTTTCACCAAAGCGTGAGGTCTCAGCAGCAAACACTCCCCCAACTACTCTCTGTAGTCCAGCCAGATACCCCAATAGCCATGCTAATAGGCTCGGAGGGAGGGCTCTCCGATGAGGAGTGCACATTCCTAGAAAACTCAGGCTTCAAGCCCGTAATGTTGAAGGGAAATATTCTACGTGCAGAGACAGCAGCCATCTATGCTCTCTCAACCATTCAGGTATTATTGGCAGAAACCCAAAATTAAACCGGTAAACCTCTTCTTGTTATAGTAGCGACCAGCGAAAAGAGAACCTAGACTAAGAGTACAAAAAAAATAGTTTACTCTTTCTACCTTTACTAAAAAAGGAGTTTGCTGATGTCTCTTTTTGTTGTCTCAACAGATTGGCGTTTCAAAGAACGTTTCAAACAACATTTTTCTTATTCTTTTTTGCACGAATTCACCATGGTCCACAAATTGTTAACAGCAGTTGTACAAGCAGATGCAGAAGAAGAAATCTGGATCCTCGCAGATGAAAAGCTGGGGACAAGTTCTCATCGGTTACTTTTACAAGAACTGCAAACGGTCAAAAGAAAGATACAGGTTATCCTGTTTCTCGATCGGGGACACCTACCCTTTGCCCTGCCGAAGCTCTCCTTTCCTGTGGAGTTTATCCAAAAAGAAGCACTCAAATATGCCCAGTTATTTTTACGTTTCAGTGAAGGGCAGAGCGTATGTGAAGAGGCTCTCTATAGCACTGAAAGTTTGGTGGGAGGCAGTACCAAAATACAAGAAGTTCGCTCTTCGCTCGCCCTCTATGCCAAAGGTGAATGTTCGATCCATCTGTGTGGAGAGACAGGAACAGGCAAGGAAATTGCGGCTGGCATCATTCACAAAATCAAAAACCCCTATCGCAATATGATCAGCGTCAATTGTTCACTATTACAAGGACCGATCGGGGACTCCATGTTCTATGGCCATACCAAGGGTGCTTTTACTGATGGCAAAAGCGACTTGCCCGGCCTTGTTCATGATGCGAACCAATCGACCCTATTTTTGGATGAAGTGGAGAACCTTACCTTGGACTCCCAAGCAAATATGCTCAGGCTCTTGGAAACCGGACGCTACAGACAGCTTGGGGATACCAAGGTAAAAACATCTAAATTCCGATTGGTAACCGCTTCCAATCAAAGCCTTAAAAATCTTATTGAAGCCAAGCGCATCAGAAAGGATTTCTACTATAGGATTACCGATACCACGATCTGCATGCCTCCGCTCAGAGATCATCTTGAGGATATTCCACTACTTTGCAAACATTTCATCAAGAAGCACTTTCCAGAAAAGCAGATGACAGAACAGGATATGATGCTTTTGCAACTATACTCTTGGCCTGGAAATGTCCGCCAGCTCTTCTCTACGCTAAAACGGAGTTGTATCCGCTCAGGCCTAGAATCTTCGCTACATATTCTTCCTGAAGATATAGCTCTATAGCAGAAAACAAAAGAAGAGAGGGGACGAAAACAATAAGACCCCTCTCTTCAGAACTAATCAAATTATAGTACTACTAGCAACCGCTACAGCCCGAACAACTTCCAGAGCAGGAGTAATCCTCCTTGTGTAGCGCTCTCTTTCTTGCCAGACGCACCTTCTTTATGGTGAAAAAACCTAAAAACACTATCACTGCTATCGCTATCAGATAATTGATCATACAACCTCCTAAAAGAGCAAATTGCCCAATACATTAATGAATACCGCCACCACATACGCTGTCAACATTTGAATACCGACTTGTCCAAGGGTTACTCTCCAACTTTTTAGTTCTCGTTTCATAGCACCGACAGCTGCAAAGCAAGGCATACATAGGAGATTAAAAGCCATATAGGCAAGAGCCGCCTGCTTGGTTTGTATATCTTCCTTAAGTGTTGGCAATGCTCGGGCATCACCACCGGTCATAAGGATTTCCTCCGTATAAATATCTATAGCCACCTCACTGTCGTACTGACCCTCTTCAAAACCAAACTCAAGGAGCTCATCCTCTGAAGCATCTCCAAAATACTGGGCGAGATACCCCTCACTGACATCATCAGCATAGAGCTGAGCCAGGGTCACCACGACCATCTCCTTGGCGATCCAACCGGTAGCTACCCCAACGGTAGGTCTCCAGGCACCAAAGCCTGCAGGCTTGAAAATAGGGGCGACAGCCCTGCCTGTAGAGGCCAAAAAGGATGTTTCAATGGGGGCCATGGGAGTTCCGTACTCTGCTTTGTTTTGTCCGTTGAAGGAGCTAACATTGAAGTTGGAAAGGGCCCAGATAAGAATTGTTGCAGCGAGGATGATGGTACCTGCTTTCTGGATAAATCCCTTCACCTTTTCATAGCCATGAATTCCTACACTCTTTATCGTAGGGAGCCTGTACTGGGGAAGTTCTATAAGGAAGTTCGAAGTCTCTCCCTTATATGCAACCCTGTTAATGATCAAAGAGACCAAGACAGAAACTACAAGGCTCAACATGTAGATGAAAAAGAGAACCAGAGTCTTGTTTCCATCACTGAAGAATGTCGAGACAAACATAATGAAAATAGGAAGTTTTGCGCCACAGGGCATAAAGCCACAAAGTAGGGTCGTTATCTTACGGTCCTTTTCACTATCGAGGGTACGCGTTGCCATGATGGCAGGTATTGAACATCCGAATCCCATGAGAAGGGGGATGAAAGAACGCCCGGAAAGACCGAATTTACGAAAGAGGCGGTCCATGACAAAAGCAACGCGCGCCATATACCCACTGTCTTCTAGGAAGCTCATCAGGATATAGAGGACCAGGATAAGGGGAAGGAAACCCAAGACAGCACCTATACCTTCCATGATACCAGATATCACCAGACTGTAGGCCCAGGTGGCTGCTCCTGCTCCCAAAAGGGCTGAACCGACCACATCAGTAAGGGAACCCCAAAGATTCTCCACCAAGGTCGCCAGGGCAATGCCCGGACTGGGAAGCCCAGGAACAAACAGAAAATTCTCACTGAAGGTCGCTGCAAACATCAGGTACATTATCAGGGCGAAGGCAGGTAGGGCCCAGAGCTTGTGCGTCAGCACCTTGTCGATCTTATCGCTTCGGCTCTCAGTCTGCTCGCCGTCCTTTGTACCACGTCGCACACTGGATTGTATAACCTCGGTTATAAAAGAGTAGCGTTTGTCAGCCAAGGTATCCTCGTCAACTTTTTTACTCAATTCATACACAGGCAGTCTTTTTGGAATGCGCTTTTCCACTATGGTGCGACTTACCGCAGCCATCAATGCATCTATGCCCTTACCGCTACGTGCCTCAATAGGAACTACCTCAACACCAAATATCGCTTCCAGGCGCTTGAAGTCAATAGTGTCCTTACGAAGGGCGACCTCATCCATCATATTTATTCCCAACACGGTGGGAATACCCGTCTCCATGATCTGGAGGGCAAGATAGAGGTTACGTTCAAGGGAAGTCCCATCGAGGATGTCGACGACACAGTCAGGGCGTTCATTCACAATGAAGTCCCTGGCTATGACTTCCTCTGCACTATAGG
>CAXYZP010000215.1:0-3615 GCA_964293175.1 uncultured Sphaerochaeta sp. | reverse complement strand
CTTTTTTTCGTTGCTGTGCTACTTCTTATACCCAGCTTTCGAGCAATGAGCATGAGTGCGAGTTTTGACCTCACCTGATAACCTCCATTTTACGGTTATGGAGTCGGTAGACGATGTCACACCGTGAAGCAAAGGGAGTATTGTGGGTGATGAGCATAAGAGCCACCTGTTTTTCCTGTACAAGTTTGAAGAGCATATCTTCAATAAGAGAGGCATTGCGCTCATCCAAAGAGCCGGTCGGCTCATCGGCAAACAGGACCAGAGGTTCATTCACCAAAGCCCTGGCTATGGCTACCCTCTGCCGCTCCCCGCCGGAGAGCTGGTCACTCTTATGGTCCAGGCGGTCACTCAGGCCTACACTCTCCAAGAGGTGCAGAGCCCTCTGTCTTGCCTCACGTTCGCCCACCCCTAAAATCATTGCAGGAACGATAACATTTTCCAAGGCTGTAAAATCATCAAGCAGGAGACTGCTTTGGAAGATGAAACCCATTGATCTGCTTCGGATCCTGCTCAGTTGGGTATCATTAAGTGAATTGAGCTTTTTCCCATCAAAGAGCACCTCTCCCTCCTCACTGGAGAGCAGACCTGCACTTATCTGCAGTAACGTGCTCTTGCCCGAACCGCTTTTTCCGGTAATGGCTATGCTTGTTGCAGGGAACAGGGTGAGATCTATCAGATCGAGAATCTCAATAGGCTCGCCTCCCCGCGCTGTTGCTGGAAAACTCTTGCTAACTCCCTTGAGGGAGAGTATTTCATTGGACTTCATCATGGGCAAACATCTCCATAATATCTGCTTTCAAGATACGGCGCGTGCCTAAATATGAGGCAAAGCCACTTAAGCAGAGTATCGCTATCACCAGAAGAAACAGATCAGTAAAATTAAGGGAAAGCCTAAGATGGACTCCTAGCGACGAATAGACCAGCAAGGAAAAGTGCGGATACACCAAAAGACCGAGCAAAGAGAGAACTATTCCTCCCAATGCCCCGACAGAAGCGACGATCAGGGCTTGCAATACAAAAACCTGCTGCACATGGTTCTTTTGCAACCCCATGGAGCGCAACATCGCTATCTCACGCTGCTTGGCAAGCAAGAGGCGCCTTGAACTGTTACGGATATGGATAATGATAACCGTTACCATCAAAAGCAACATCAGCGTCATCATGCTCTGCTCCAACTGCATCGCCCCATAGAGGGAGGCATTTGCCTCCTTCCATGTGATAGGCTCAAGATCGGGAAAGCTCTCTTTGATCTGTTTTGCTACGGCTTCGCTCTTCTCTTGTGAGAAAACGCCTACAGAGAGGGGGGCATCAGAGTTGAGCGAATAGAGAGTGGGAAGGTCCGTAAGGTAGGTAGAACTGTCAAAATCATACATGGAAGTGAAATACACGCCCCCGATAGTCATACTTTTCTGAGATGGGATAACCGTAGCCTGCTTGCCTTTCTTCAACAACGTTACCTCTATTGAAGACCCAAGCGGCATGGCAGCGAGATGCAGGTAGGACGCGGTGAGCATACCTTCCTTAAAGAGCTCCCCTTTAAAATGGTTCAGTTCCTCACTAAAGGCTCCCTTGCTCTGGATGGCACGTATCCTACCTGCCAAGGAAGAGCCGTCCGTTCCTTGAATCAGGACAGGAATCTCGGCAAACAGGAATGCATGGTCAACCAAAGGCAAGCCTTCTAATTGTGTGACCAAAGCATCGCCCTTTTCAAGGTCTGTAAAGGAGAGAGGAGCCTGCACATCAAAGGACTCGAACGTGCGTATATCTTCAAACTGGTTCTCCTGCAATGCCTGCATAAAGGAAAGTACCATCATGATGGCAAAAAGACAGAGGGCAAGGCCGAATGCAATGCGCACACTGGTTCCCTTGTGCCGATTCTCCGAAGAGAAAGCATACCGTTTAGCAAGAAACAGGCGCATGTATCTACCGGTACCTGATGGAGAGCACACGCTTGCCATCGAGAGCATAGGTTATATCGCAGTAAGGCTGACCATTGTCATACAAGGTCTCCACTTTACCGCTATCACCAGGATAAAAAATCTCTTTTTCAAGTATATCGCCCTGATACAGTGATTCTGACACCTCTTGACCTTCCTCATACCGTATGATGCGCACGTGCCCAGATGTATCTGTTTCAATCGATTCAGTAAGTGATCGATCTTCATTATACCGGTATTCGGTGGTAAGGGAAGAAGAAACTCGCAAGACCAACAACCCTTCATCATCATAGAGATCACTCGCCTCCATTCCTTTTTCCCTCGTTGTCAGACGGATACCGCCCTCTTCGTGTATCTCCACTTCCACAGCCTTGATGAGAATGTCCCCCTCCCAAACCTCCTGAATTTGAATATTTTCTGAGATCTGCCTGACTTTAGTAAAGGTCTTGTCCTTGGTATAGGAGAACCAAGGCTGCACTGCAGGATCTCCAAAATAGGAGATGGAACTGCCATCTTTGGTGATGGTGAGCACACTGTTCAGGGCTTTGGTATTCGCATCATAGGTATAGATTTCCATTTCGCTGATCTTCTCTTGTACCAGCACCATGGTCTTCTCCAGAACACCCTTATCGTCATAGTAGTAATAGCGAACCTCATCTCCTGTCTCTTCTGAAACAAGGCGATTTTGTTCATACCGCTGTATAGTGGTGGAGCCGTCTTCAAAATGATAGGTCGATCTCTCAAACCCATCCTCAAAAGATGTAATCGTCTCTCTCCAGACAGCTTTCCTCCCCTTGTACAGGGTGGACTCGCCACCCTGGATGCCAAGGGTATATTCACCGTCTTGTGCAAACCTACCCCTATCCTGACCTATGCTGTTTGACTGAACAATCTCCTCTGCAGAGAGGGAGAACAGCAAGATCAGAATGATCAGAAGAGGGGCTATTTTTCTCATAGTCCTACCAGACTGTCTAAAAATTCATCCTTATCAAAGGGATGCATGTCGGCATAGCTCTCACCTGTGCCGACAAAAGCGATGGGAATATCGAACTTCTCTCCGATCTGTACCAAGGCACCACCCTTTGCAAGAGAGTCATATTTGGAAAGGATCAGAGCATCGAGCTTAACCGCCTGATTGAACAGGTCAGCCTGGCTTATGCCGTTTTGTCCTGTAGTGCTGTCGATGACCAGAAACTTCATATAGTGAGCCGCATCGACACCGCGTCCTTGCACTATCTTATCAATCTTGGATAGTTCGCGAAGCAAATTATCCTTGTTGTGCATTCGTCCTGCAGTATCAACGAGGATAAGATGCTCCCCTTTCGCTTTAGCCGATGTTATCGCATCATAGACAACAGAGCCGGGATCGCTGCCACTCATCTGCTTTACCAGGCGGCAACCCAATCTCTGGGCATGTACCTCAAGCTGGTCAATGGCGGCAGCACGGAAGGTGTCCCCAGCTGCTAGCATCACATCATAGCCCTGGTTCATATACATCTGGGCCATCTTCGCAATGGATGTGGTCTTACCAACACCATTCACCCCTAGGATGAGAAAGACTGTCAGCTCATTCTTATCCAACTCCGGCAGGAAAGAACGTACTCTGGAAGAGAGAAACCTCTTCACCATGAGCTGGAGGTCTTCCTGGGTTGTAGGTTTTTCACTTTTTGCCAGTTTT
>CAXYZP010000214.1:0-3625 GCA_964293175.1 uncultured Sphaerochaeta sp. | reverse complement strand
ACCTCAGCCTTTACCGCCATCACCAAAGACGGCAAGTGCGCCATCGATACCACCATGATAGCCGAGTCCTACTTTATTCTTGAAAAGCCTGAGATGGTTGCGTATCGCCTGATGGGTACGGTCAATCTTGCCGAGCAGGTTGCCATTAAGGCTTTCGACCATTCGGTCCTCCTGTTGGAGAACCATGGGGCTGTTGCCTTGGGGAAATCGCTGCTCGAAGCCTTTGACAAGATGGAGCTACTGGAACGAGCAGCCCAGATGACTACCATAGCAGTGCAAATGGCGAGTCATGGCTACGATGTCTCTACTCTGGATGATGCGCGATGTGAACAGCTTATGCGTATGAAATATGGAAAAAAATAAAAGGAGAAAGCAATGCTTGATGTAAAAAACCTAAAGCAGGTAGCTTTGGAGATTCGAAAACTCACCATCGAAGAGATTGGTAATTTTGGATCAGGACATATTGGAGGAAGCATGTCTATTGTTGAACTGCTTACCTACCTATATTACCATGAGATGAGGGTTGATCCCTCCGACCCTAAGAAAGAAGACCGTGACCGCTTTGTCTGTTCGAAAGGCCATGCCGGTCCTGCCGTATATGCAACACTTGCACGCAAAGGCTACTTTCCTCTCGAAGAGTTGAAGACGCTCAATCAGGGCGGAACCAACCTTCCCAGCCACTGTGACATGAAAAAGACTGTTGGCGTTGACTTCACCGGTGGTTCTCTAGGACAGGGATTTAGTGCCGCTGTAGGCATAGCCTTGGGTCAGAAGATTCGTAAGATTGAAGCGAACACCTTTGTCGTAATCGGCGATGGTGAGAGTCAGGAAGGCCAGATCTGGGAAGGGGCTGCAACTGCAGCACAGTGGAAGCTTGGGAACCTGATAGCCTTCACTGACTTTAACCGCCTCCAGCTTGATGGTTATACCTCTGATATTATCAGCATGGAAAACCTTGATACCCGTTGGCTCGGGTTCAACTGGCATGTGCAGCGCGTCAACGGACATGACTTTGCTCAGATCGACCGAGCCGTCCAGACAGCAAAGACTGTCCAAGATCGCCCCAGCATGATTATTTTAGATACAGTGAAGTCCTATGGCTTTGCTCCTGGTGAAGTGACCACCGCCAACCATAGCATGGCATTCGACTCGAAGACTGCCACCAAGGCTGTAGAAGACCTCTATGCCCGTGAAGGAGGAAAGATATGAGAGATACCAGCACTATTGAAAATATGAGAGATGCCGTCATGGCGGCTATCAACGACCTTGCTACAGAGCATTCCGAAGTGGTCATGCTTGATGCAGATCTTTCCAGTTGCATCGGTTCAGCCTCTTTTTGTAAGGTATTTCCCAATCGGTTCTTCAACTGTGGAATTGCTGAGGCAAACATGATCGGTGTGGCCGCTGGCCTTGCCTCCATGGGCCTAGTCCCCTATGCCCATACCTTTGGCTGCTTTGCTTCCAGAAGGGCCTATGACCAGTTTTTCCTCTCTGTAGGGTATACTGGGCAAGTGGTCCATGTAATTGGTAGCGATCCCGGCATCACAGCCCAGCTTAACGGTGGGACCCATATGCCCTTTGAGGATATCGCACTCATCAGACAGATTCCCGGTGTCACCATTATCGACCCCAGTGATGCCCAGAGCTGCTACGAACTTATGAGGCAGGCTTATGACCTGAACAAGAGTTCCTATACCCGTGCTGCCAGAAAGGGAGCGAGCCATCGCTATCCTGTCGGTACCAAAATCGAACTGGGCAAGGGCATCGAGCTCGCTCAGGGTGAGGATGTGGCTATCATTGCAACAGGTGAGGTCATGGTCAATGAAGCGACTAAGGCTGTCCAGGCTCTCGCCAAGAAGGGCATCAAAGCCACCTTGGTCGACCTGCATACCATCCGTCCCCTCGACTACGAACTCCTTACCAAGGTTGCCAAGCGTTGCAAGCGTGTGCTTGTATGCGAAAACGGCCGCTATGCTGGTGGGGTAGGCGAGGCTATCGCAGGCTTCCTGGTAAAGACCGATCCTGTTCCCATGGACTTCATCTCCGTTGGTGAACAGTACGGTGAGGTAGGGACACTCGATTATCTTGCTAAGGTATTTGGCTTCACCGCAGAAAATATCGAAAAGAAGGCCGAGGCGCTGACTAAACGATAGATCTTGAGTTAATACAATAATCACTAGCCAGAGGAATATATATGATCCTCTGGCCTAGTTTTTTGTTTGCCGATTATCAAGGGCCTTTGCTGGTCCCCCATCTCTTGAAGCATCCCCATTCTCGTTTTTTCTTGACTTGTGGCTCCAATCGTTTCACCATGTACTTGTTATGGCATCTGCACTTGATCCGCAATTCATCATTCGCGTGATGAAATGAAAGCTTACTTTAGCTAGAAGGAGAAACTTGTGAAAAAACTCAAACTCATCGTTCTGATTTTGCTCTCGGTAGTATTTATCGTGTATGGGATAGCCTTCATGATGTACAGCGGTATCAACAAGACGTTGTTGGACCAGCAGTACTATCGCTCAGTGTTAGGAGAGTATGAAATAGCTTCCACCGTCCATGTCATGCTTGAAGATATGATTCCTCCCATTGTGCGTGAGGGTCTGACCGGAGGCTCTGCAATAACCGATCCCAAGGAGAAGGCCGCACTGGACATACAGGTGACACTCATATCCACAGCAATAACCGACGCTTTGGAAGAGGCGTGGATCGAAGAGCAAGCTGTGATGGTTACCGATGATGTGGTGGACCTGCTCAATGGGGAGTAGGCTTCCCTCAGTGCGGTAATAGAGCTCAAAGGCAAACTCGATGAGATAGGACAAAACATCGCTACAAGGTTGGAGAAGCTTACAGATGCCGAACTGTTCGCGATGTTCGGTGCGCCACGAGCTTATATCCCAATGATAGCTGAACAGATTGTAGATAGATTAGGATTGCCCGAATCATTGGTTATTTCCGACGTGGTTGATGAAATGGCTCCTGGAACCCTAGATGTGGTCATCGGTCATCTTGGAACCATGGATACTTTATTCGGTATCCTCTTTTGGGTCGTCATTATCGTATTCCTGGCGCTTTGCATAGTATTCTGGAAAGTCGGTAGGGGCTTACAATGGTTCGGCGTGAGTGCTGTTCTTACTGGAGGGATATTCCTAGGTCTAATCAGATACCTCTCAAATTTCAGCACCATGGAGAGTCTTTCGGGAGCCGCTCTTGAATCGCTGCCGCTTGACTCTTCGACACTCCAGAATATCATAAGCTTCACTTTCTCCGAGATGAAACTGATGCCGATCCTTTTCCTTGTAGGAGGTGTCGTGATATTTTCCCTTGGTCTGGTGATGCACAAGCCTGACTGATAGTGCTCTGATCCCCATATCACTATGATTTTACCTAAGGCAAGCATGGTGCTTGCCTTAGATGTGTTCTCTGTTGCCATAGCCCTTATTCATGCTACAATCAGCATTATGAAAATTCAATTGGAAACCATCCCTGTCTGGGATGGAATAAAAAGCAACAGCGAATGTTATATCTGTGACCTTATGGCGAATGCACAGAAAGATGCCATCTCCTTTTACCTGGGAAGTTCAGTCATGAACCCTGAGACCAGAGTGCGGGTCAATGAGCATGGATT
>CAXYZP010000213.1:0-3628 GCA_964293175.1 uncultured Sphaerochaeta sp. | reverse complement strand
GAAAGGATGACCTCATTGGTTGCCTTCAGGAGGTTATCAGGAACCTTCTGCCCATTGGTGAAAAACAACAGGGGCAGATTGCTATCCTTGCTTACACTCAAGACATTGCCGATGTCCTCAGTCTCATCGAGCTTGGTTACAACCAAGGAATCTAGCGGATAGGAAGAGAACAGCGTTACAAACCGTTCCAAGTCTCGACCCTTATGGGAAGCACTCACCGCTAAAGCACAGGAGCATCTCTCTTGGGGCAGGACCATCAGCAAACTCTTCAGATGCAGGGAGAGCTCTCCTTGGTTAGCACTCTTGCCCATGGTATCGACCAGGACCAGAGAATAGGTATCCAGGATGGGAAGCAGGGCTGACAGCTCTTCCTCGCTATGGGCATGAAAGAGATCGAGTTCAAAATCCTTTGAGAACAACTCAATCTGATGGGTCGCCCCTGTCCTATAGGAATCAAGGGAGAGCAAAGCTACTTTCTCATCAGGGTTTTCATATCGACTTTTCAGATAGAACATGGCCATCTTCACCAGTGTAGTGGTTTTTCCCACCCCGGTAGGACCTAGAAGCACAAAAAACTGTTTGGGGTTGGTGTACTGGCTATGGTTAATCACAACACCTTCGATAATATATTCCAGCAGGGCCATCTCAAGTTGCTCGAGAGTCTCAAACTGCCTGTCCGTAAGCACCGCTTGTATGGCCTCTTGGATATAGCTCTCTGCAAAGTCATTCTCCTTAAGCAGGTCAATCAACAACTGCTGTTGGTGATTGGCCCCTTCTACGAGCTCCTTCTGGTCAGGAAGTATATCTTCACTTCCCATTTCTATTTTTCCACTTGTTTCTATCTTCTCACTTGTTTCTATGTTTTCTATAGTATCTTGTAGCGTCACCTCATCCATTACCTTCTCCTTGACCAAGTAGAAGGTAATGGTACAGCGCCTTTGCTTCTTCAACCCTTTCTTGAGTAGATAATCCTTACGGGTATGCACCCGTACAGAGGTCCCGTACACAGTACGGGCCTCTTTGAGTGCAGTTTCGTAATCTTGTGCATCAAGGGTGATGAATTCCACAAAAAGCTCCTTATTAGAGAATGAACTTCGAAAGGTCCTGGTTCTGTATCACATCCCCAAGGCGCTCATCTACATACTCAGCAGTGATGGAAATATCCTGACCTGTGAGCTCGTCAGCACTGAAGGACAGCTCCTCCAGCAACTTCTCCATGATCGTGAAAAGCCTTCTGGCCCCAATATTGTCATTGGTGTTGTTCACTTCATATGCAATATCACTGAGGCGCCTGATAGCTTCATCTGTAAAGGTAATGCCCACCCCTTCTGTCTTGAGCAACTCCCTGTACTGCATCGTGATCGCATTGGCAGGTTCGGTGAGGATCCTGTAGAAATCATTGGAAGTCAGGTCGTCAAGCTCGACACGCAAGGGAAAGCGTCCCTGAAGCTCTGGGATCAGGTCACTGGGTTTTGCAACGTGGAAAGCCCCACTGGCAATGAAGAGGATATGCGTGGTGTCGATTACGCCCCATTTGGTTGCAACGCTGGTACCTTCCACGATGGGAAGAATGTCACGCTGCACACCCTCACGGGAGACATCAACGCCACTGGAAGCTCCACCGCCGGACTTTGCGACCTTATCGATCTCATCAATGAAGACAATGCCCATCTGCTCGACACGCTCCTTCGCCTCATCAATAGCGCGGTCAGTATCTACAGCCTTCTCGGACTCCTCTTCTGTGAAAATTTCTCTGGCTCGTTTTATGGTCAGCTTGCGTGCCTGTCCCTTTCCACCACCAAAGATAGATCCAAGACTCTGCATAGCTTCCTGGAGGTCATCCATATTTGCCTGTCCGAGAACTTCGATGCCTATCTTCTTCTTGCTCTGCACATTGACCTCGACCTCACGCTCGTCGAACTTCCCTTCCTTCAGCATCTTACGGAACTTCTCCCGTGTCGCCTGTTTGCTGTCGGTATAGGGGGTACCCTCTTGGGTAACGTCTTTCGTGTTAGTGGTATCGGCCTCATCGCCCACGGTTGGGAGCAATAGGTCAAGCAACCGCTCTTCCACACGTTCTGAGACCTTCTCTGACTGCGCTTCAGCAAGCTCAGTCTTCACCTGCTGGACAGCAATGCCCATCAGGTCTCTGATAATGGACTCGACATCACGCCCGACATACCCCACTTCGGTGTATTTGGTCGCCTCAACCTTGATAAAGGGTGCATTGGAAAGCTTGGCTATACGACGGGCTATCTCAGTCTTACCCACCCCGGTGGGCCCTATCATGATAATGTTCTTTGGAGAGACCTCATCACGGATGCTGTCAGGAAGGCGCTTGCGCCTGGTCCTGTTACGGATAGCCACAGCTATGGTACGCTTTGCCTTGTCCTGTCCAATAATATATTTGTTCAGTTCCTCGACTATCTGTTTGGGTTTCATCTCATCGAGTTTTTGTGTTGCACTGTATGGCATACTGTTATAGTTCCTTGACGATGATCGAGTCATCGGTATAAATGCAGAGTTTTGCAGCGATCTCTACACTCTTGACGGCGATCTCCTTAGCGCTGAGCTCAGGAGCTGCTTCCAGGTAGGCCAAAGCGGCGGCGAGAGCGTAGTTTCCTCCGCTTCCGATCCCTATGGCATCCCTTTCGGGGTCAACGACATCACCTGCCCCGTTGATGAGGAATATTTTGGTGCCGTCACTGACGAGCATCATAGCCTCAAGCTGGCGCAACTGTCTGTCGGTCCTCCACTGTTTTGCAAGTTCGACAGCAGACCGGGTAAGATCCCCGTTATACTGCTTCAGCTTCACTTCAAACAGCTCAAAAAGCGTAAATGCATCAGCTGTGGTTCCTGCGAATCCCGTGATGACCTTTCCGTCAAAAAGGGTTCGTACCTTATGTGCATTCGACTTGAGAATTGTATCTCCGGCGGTTACCTGACCATCTCCGGCTATGGCAACTTTTCCATTCTTACGGACAGCTACTATTGTCGTCCCTCTAAAACTAATCATCTTCTTTCCTTCCATGCGGGTGGCATGATGCATAGACCTTTGCCAACCGTTTCTGTGATACATGGGTGTATATCTGGGTGGTTGAGATGCTCTCATGTCCAAGCAGCTCCTGCACCAGGCGGATATCGGCACCATTGTCTAGCAAATGGGTAGCATAGCTATGCCGCAACACGTGCGGAGTAAAGCTTTTTTGCCACCCAAGTGTTTGTCTATACTTTGAAAAAATACTACCAACAGTACTCTGAGGCAACTGTTTTCCAGAATCAGAGCAAAACAATTGCCCTGTTCTTCCAAAAAGGGAGTGTTTTAATGAAAGATAGTAGTGTAATACCCCTTTAGTCCTCTCTGTATAGAAGACATACCTGACCTTCCTGCCCTTACCCGTCACCCGGATCTGCCTTTCCTTGCTCGAGACATCTTCCTCAGTAATACTCAGAGCTTCACTGATACGGCACCCCGTATCATAGAGCAAGCTGAACAACAGCATGTTTCTGGTGGAGGGGAAATCCTCATAATCCAAGGAGAGAAGATCAACAACCTCAGCCACTGTAAGGACAGAAGGCAAGCTGGAGCGGCTTTTTTTTAAGGATATCAGGGAGAAGGGGTTTACCT
>CAXYZP010000212.1:0-3631 GCA_964293175.1 uncultured Sphaerochaeta sp. | reverse complement strand
CACCCAATTCATCTATGCCAGGACAACGGAAGGCGAACTAGCTGGCTTCATAGCCTATGAATTCATCGAGGCGCATACAGTAAAGATTCTCTTTTTTGGCAACAAGAGAGAGTATCGGGGGATGGGACTGTTCAGATTTCTCTTTGACCACTTCTGCCGTCAGGCAGCCCGAAGAGACTACTCTACCATCATCATAGAATTGGCGGGCGAAGCCCTTTCTTTGGACAAACTCTTCAGTTCCTTGGGGAGCACCACCATTTCCAAAAAAATAGTCTTAGATACCAGTGCATGGAACGAAAGCCACCCATCAAGCGAAGGGGCCTTTCTCTAGCCCCCCTATTACAAGATTTATGAATACGCTATCCTTATCAGATGAGCAAAGCATGCTCATTTGATAAAGACGAGGTAGCAATGCGAGTAACGATCTGCGAAAATAAGCAGGATTTGGGCCTCCAAGCGGCAAAGCTTGGTATCGAAGCAATCCAATCGGCACTGTCAAAAAAAGGAAAGGCTGTAGTAGTCCTTGCTTCAGGAGTAAGCCAGTTCATCATGTATGAACATCTGGTCAAAGCTCCTATACCCTGGGAAAAAGTCGTAGTGTTCCAACTCGATGAGTATGTCGGGCTCAAACCAAACCACAAGGCCAGCATCAGAAGCTTTATTCAAACCCACTTTATCAATAAAGTGGGGAAGGTTGCGGCCTTTCACTCCATACAAGGTGATAGTGAAGACCTCGATGCAGAAGTAGAAAGACTGAACTCCCTCATACAAGGCAAAACAGTAGACCTGTTATTTTTGGGTGTCGGTGAAAACGGGCACATCGCTTTCAACGACCCTCCTGCAGATATCATGACAGAACAGCCCTATATCTTAGTAGACCTGGAGAATAGGAACAGGAAACAGCAGGTACGCGAACAGTGGTTCTCTGCCTTGGAAAATGTCCCTACCAAAGCCATTTCCATGTCAGTACAGCAGATAATAAAAGCAAACACCATTGTATGTGCAGTACCTGACCAAAGAAAAGCACGATCTGTGGCCATGTGCATGTATGACCAGCTCTCAGTATTTGCCCCTTGTGCGATGCTCCGCAATAAAGAGGATTGTACCCTGCTGTTAGACAGGCCCTCTTCCATGCTCATTATGGGCGACCGACGCTAAGGGTTCTTTTTCTTCCAGGGTAAAACCTCTAGTCTTGCAACTAATATATTAGTTTGTTAGAATGGACTAAGAAACAAAAACCCTGGAGGATTCCTTTATGAACATGACACTACGTTGGTACGGCTCTAAATTTGATACGGTCACCCTTAAGCAGATACGACAGATTCCCGGAGTCAAAGGCGTCATCACGATGCTGTATGATGTCCCTGCCGGAGAGGTCTGGCCCTTAGACAGAATTCAAGCTCTCAAGGCTGAAGTAGAGGCAGCAGACCTCAAGATTTTCGGCATTGAAAGCGTCAACGTCCACGACGCAATCAAAATTGGCAGTCCTGACCGTGAAAAGTACATTGCAAACTACATCACCAGCCTCGAGAACCTCGGCAAGGCAGGCATCACCACCGTCTGTTATAACTTCATGCCTGTTTTTGACTGGACCCGAACCGACCTTGCCAAAATGCGCACAGACGGCTCAACAGTCCTCGCCTATGACCAGAAAGTCGTAGACACCATCGAGCCAGAAACCTTCTTCAACCAGACAAATGACAGCTCCGGCGGCTTCGCCATGCCAGGCTGGGAGCCTGAGCGCCTTGCGAAGGTTAAGGATCTTTTTGAAGCCTATAAGGATGTGACCGAAGACAAGCTCTTTGACAACCTCATCTACTTCCTGAAGGCAATCCAGCCTACCTGTGAAGAGTACGGCATCAAGATGGCCATCCACCCCGATGACCCAGCATGGCCTGTATTCAACCTGCCACGCATCATTACCAGCAAGGAGAAAATCCTCAAGGTCATGAAGGCTGTCGATGCCCCTTTCAACGGTCTGACCTTCTGTGCAGGCTCCTTCGGCACCAACCCCAAGAATGATCTTCCCGGTATTATCCGAGCCCTTCCCGGTAGAATCCATTTTGCACACGTAAGAAACCTACATCACTTCGAGTCAGGTGTATTTGAAGAGGCGGCTCACCTTTCCAGTGACGGTTCCTTTGACCTGTATGAGATCGTGAAGGCTCTGTATGAGACAGGATTTGAAGGTCCGGTACGCCCAGACCATGGAAGAATGATTTGGGATGAGGTTGCAATGCCTGGATATGGACTCTATGACCGCGCTATTGGTGCTTCCTATATCCTTGGACTGCATGAAGCTATCGTAAAAAACGCTACAAGGAAATAATATGGCACATATCGTCCGAGTCACCGCTTCGGAAGAGATCTATCAGACACTTCGTGCTGAAATCCTTTCCTTGCGATTCAAACCCGGCGAGGAACTGAATTTGCAGCTGCTCAGTGAGCAGCTGCAAGTCAGCCGTTCCCCCGTCAGGGATGCACTGATGAAACTCAGTGGAGATAATCTGGTAGACATCTTCCCCCAAAAAGGGACCCGTGTCTCTCTCATCGACCTCAAGCAGGTCGAAGAGGAGAGATTCCTCCGAAAAAGCCTCGAAGAGTCGGATGTGCGAAAGTTCATCAACACCTATACTGAAGCTCAACTGCTTTTGATGGAAGAGAACATACTCCTCCAACAAAAAGCTATGAAGGACGAAAATTTCATTGACTTTCTTGCGGCGGACAACGCCTTTCACGGTGTGATCTTCACCGGCATTAACATGAGCAGGATATGGAAACTTATCCAAAGCCAAGGTGGCAATCACCATAGGATCAGGCTCCTCTCCTTCTCTGAGAAAAATGTCCTGGGCAATATCATCGAACAACACCAAAATATGGTGGGAGCCCTGCGTTTCAAGGATATTGAACGGCTACTCATCCTCGAGGACAAACATCTGAGCAAGCTTCTGCTGGAAACAGAGAGTATGGTTTTACGCTATCCCCACTATTTCAAGAAAGAACAGCCTGCCCAACCATTTTATATGCGAAAAATCTACACAAAGGAGCTATCATGACGTTAAGCGCGCAATCTATCCAACAAAGAGCAACATGGGAAGAGAAGGGCTTTACCCTTCCCTCCTTCGAACGAGAGAAGATGCTGACTAAAACAAAGGAAAATCCTACTTGGGTTCACTTTGGAGCTGGAAATATCTTCCGAGGATTCCCCGCCGCCCTACAGCAGACTCTTCTTGAGCAAAACAAAACAGAGACAGGTATTATCGTCGGAGAGGGATTTGACTACCAGATCATCGACGACATCTATGCCAAACATGACAACCTCACCCTCCTGGTGACCCTCAAAAGTGATGGAACCATCGAAAAGAAGGTGGTAGGATCAGTTGCGGTTGCCTACAAGTGTGATCCACAGTTTGCCTCTGAGTGGGACTTCTTCAAAGAAACCTTCCGTAAAGCTTCTCTACAGATGGTGAGCTTTACCATTACCGAGAAAGGCTACTCCCTGAAAGGTGGAAACGGCGAGTTCTACCCTGCAATCGTAGCAGACCTTGCCAATGGGCCCACAAAGCCTTCCATGTTCCTCTCCAAGCTCACCTCTCTGGTGTATGAACGCTTTCTTGCAGGAAAAAAGAAG
>CAXYZP010000211.1:0-3644 GCA_964293175.1 uncultured Sphaerochaeta sp. | reverse complement strand
GAGGAACCACAAGCATTCCTGGCTTTTTCCAACTGAGCAGGGTCACAATCGGCTATAGCCGTCAATATTGCATTGGGGACCTTCTTATCCAAAAAGGCTTTTGTATGCTGAGATCCCATCTTACCATATCCAATGATGCCAATTCGTACTGTTTTCATATTTTTCCTCTCAAAGACTTCTCATTACAGCAAGGCTTGTTACTGCATCCTTCTGCCAGTCCTCACTTTTACCCTCAATACTCACACTCCTGTCATAGCCGCTTTCACGCAAGGCTGAAAAGAACTCTGTAACTTCCTGATCAGGGAGCAAGGGGAATCTCCTGCCATCCAAAGTAGCGATATGGGCATGCATCAAGGGTGAGACCAAGGTTATGTCGGCCATACTTTCACCCTCTTTTCTCATGTGAAAGGAGTCAGCCAGCAATCCCACATTTTCAAGTCCAACCATTGCCTGAAGGGCTGCCCCTTCTGCCAGGCTGTTGATCAAGTTTGTCTCCTGTCGGTTCAATGGCTCGATGGCAATCTGTATAGCATATTCTGAGGCAACCTGTCCCATTAATCTGGTGACTTCTACTAATTGGTGAAAAGCATCCTGATAGCGCATTCCTCTAGGGATGGCACGCGACTTGCCACTACCAAATACAACCATAGGGCACCCAATTTTCTGCATCCTAGCAAAGGCAAGATGCAGGTAAGCCAACAACTCCTCCTGATTATACTCAGGACCGATAACCGCCATTGATTTTGGCAGCATCAAGCAACACCGCTCAACGCCGATACCGCTTTTTTCCACGAGTTTGATGACTTGTGCAAACTCCTCTTCGCCAAGGGCGGCAAGGGCGTTGAGCTTGGTCTCAAGATAATCAAACCCAAGCTGTCGCACCTCTGCTATCAACTGGATATCCGTACAAATGCCAAATCTCATCACAGAACCTCCAACCTATCATTATCAGCAAACACTACCTTGTCACCAACCCGTATCTGCACTTCAGTGCCTACCACCTCAATGGCAAAAGGAAGAGCCCTTCGAGCAATAACCGTCGCAAAGGTCGCAGGGACTCTGCCCTGTTTGTTAATCTGGACTTGTCCGGTGGGCTTTCTTATTGGATACCCATATGACACCCAACCAGCCTTGGGGTCCTCAGATCCACAGTAAACGGAAGCTTTCCAATCAGGGTCACTGGATATCGCCTTATCAGATTCAGGACCTACACTACAAAGTGCATTTTTGTTCCCTTCACCAGTCACAGCAAAGCCCAAAGTGAAATCATTTCCTTGCACAGAGGTGTAATGAACGACTTGTTCAGAGACAAGGCTCACCTGTTCGCTGGCGAAGTTCCAAGTCAACCGAAGGTCATGATCCTCGTTTCCAAGGCCTGTAATATGATCAATGACAATTGCGGCTTCAAGGGAAGGAATATACCCGACCTTACGCCTATGATAGATGGGGTCTTCTGTGAAGACATACCCATTATGAGAGATATCCATAACCAAGAAATCATCTCGGCGCTCAAAGGCATGACAAAACGCGCGCACGCCCCTGACTCGACCAACCCCTGGGATACAACCCATAAGATGGTCATCGACAAAGAGTGTGTTGTGTGCAAGGGCATGGGTGAAATAGTGTCTCCAGTCAGTCCAACAAGAACTGTTGTAGATGTATCTGCCACAATCAATCAGAACATCATCACCGCCGATCATCAGCTCCAAGTGGCCCGTATCATTGTGGGAATGGGTGCTTCTTTCGCCACGCTCTAGCTGGATTGCCTGCATATGGAAGTAACTGTCGGTTCTCTCCCATCCTGTACGCATCACATAGAGGCCTGACTCCTGCATCCAATAATCCAATTCCTTGGGGGGTAACCCTTCCTTACCACCTGTAGCAAGGTACAAGAAATCCTCTCTGCCAGAAAGCTCACCCATCCAGGAAAAATATGCCCTGAGTTCATTCAGATCTTCAGGGAAAAATGAGAGATTCATCCCTTCGTAAACAGACGTATCAGAAATCCTCGAGAGCAAACACGTACGGTCGGCATCTCCAAGCATGGGAGTGGAGAAATCAGGCTTGACTAGGCGCATGACAAATTCTGCGCTTTTTTCTAATATAGGCATGGCATAGGGAGCAACGGCAATGCCGTTGAGTTCGCAAAGTTTCACTGCTTGCAAGAATGCAATGGAAGCGACCAGATGGTAAATGGGAGTGCGTTCCATGTGCGAACCGTCATTATCAAAACAATAGACCACTTCATGCATGACCCGTTTGTATCCTAAGGAATTCCAGGTTTTAGCATCCTCGAACTCTGGAAACATGACCCCCAGTTGCAAGAGGGCGCTTGCCTCCATGGAGAGCCAGTTACTAGAACGATTATGATTGCTATAGTGGCGGCTCAAAAACGAGCCGTGATCATGGATGGAACACAAAAAAATTGCCCACGTCTCCTCATCAAAAGCTTTACTGGAACGGAAAATTTCCATACAAGGCAACCACGTAGTATAGATGCGGATTCCAGCCTCAATGGTTCTCCAGGCATGACCGGGGAAAGGGGTTTTGCCTATCTCTTCTTCATTTTCAATATAATATTGTGCTGGCCATGCATCATAGAAACTCCTCAGCTGTTTTGTAAATTCCACAACATACCGGTCATCACCAGTAAGTGCGTAGGCTCGTGCCAAGGGTTGCCAATATATAGTACGGTACAGTGACCAGCTCCATTCATTGTCCCGAGAGGTATCAGAAGTAGGGTTGAACGTCCAGTCAATCTCGCCATCAAACTGGTATCCAAAAATATGATGATTCATAACCTGTTCAGCTTCAGCGAGAATGTGTTCATCCTTTAGGTTACGGGCCTGGTTTGCTTCAAATAGATACTGAGGATCCTTTCGGGAACGGAAGTGTTCCACAACCAAGGAAAAGGCTTCATCCACTTTTCCCTCTTTACTAAGCGCTCCAGTTTTTTGGAGGCCAGGTGCTGAAAAATCTAATTTTGTCAGTAACTTTTCTTTGTAATTCATTGTGTTCCTTATATAAGATGCGAGCCAGGGATACTGACCCGCATTTAAACTGGAAGGCGTTTTTACTTCGCCATATAGCGATTGTAGCTTGCCTGTTTGATCTCTATAGCTCTTTCGATACCAAACTTCTTAAGTTGCTTCACATATGTATCAAACTCACTCATAGGAAGGGCTCCTGTGATGAACTTTGATTCCATCTCGTCAGAATAGGTGCTTACATTGTTCATGATGAAAGCCAGTTCTGCAGCTTCATCGGAAGTAGCGGAAACTGGGGGCATCATGAACTTGCCGAAATCAGTCTGCGCCCAAAGGTTAATGGCTTCACTCAACTCAGGGATGCTATAGTACTGCTCTAGGTACCGAGGATCCTGAATAAAGGGACCATTGTAGTTTGCACGCATGTATTGCGCCATCGCCTGACTGATAGTCAGTCCGTTGGGGTTCTCATGAATTAGCGAAGTATATTTGGGGTATCCATTTTCCATCGTATAGGAGACGCCTTCAATACCGAAGTTGGCGAGCATATGCCCTTCTTCAGAGAAACTGTAATCCAGCAGTCTTGCAGCGGCTTCAACATGCTTGCTTGAAGAGGAAATAGCTGCAGAATATCCTGAATTTGAGTATAGGGTAGAC
>CAXYZP010000210.1:0-3647 GCA_964293175.1 uncultured Sphaerochaeta sp. | reverse complement strand
TCAGCAGGGATTTTCCATACAGTGGGTTTGTCTGTACGTTTGGAGTATCGCCGATTCCTGTAGCATAGCCGAAATTATTCATGGCAGAGATTTCAAAATAACTGTAGAAATGGTCAGTAGGCCAGGTCTGGAAGGTGAAGTTGACAAAGGGTTTTCTGTCATTAAAGTTATATGACCAGTCACTCTCGCTGGTGAAATCATCCTTGTTTGTATGGGCGTATGCCTCGAGGTTGATTGTCATACCCACATCATAGCCAAATTGGCCTATTTGTTTGGGTTTGTCAGCTAAAATGGTTGCTGCCTTATCGTAAAACTCCTTTTCAGCAGGAGTGGTGAGGGCATTTTGATCGAGTTTGTCAAACATCTTTTGTAACTCGTCCTGGCTGTAGGGCCCTGTTGTTGAAGGCAAGGCCTTTCCCTGCAGGATATAGAGGTTTGCTATATATCGGTAGATTGGGCTTTCCAGAGAGAATATCTTCTGGGAATTTGCTGCTCCAAGAGTGAAGCATAGTACAATAATAAGAATGAAAGCGATTGATCTTTTCTTTTTGTCCATTGAATTAGTCTCCTATCAGATTAACGAGTACCATATAGATAAGCACATAGCAAGCTTTATTAAGTTGAATTAGAGAAAATTACTGTGTGCATGGCAATTGCTAGCAAAATGTCGGTCCTTGATGTTTTGGTAGCCATTGCTGTGTGGGATTGTTTGCTTCTCCTTTTCAGATAAGAAGGAGGTATGGTTTTATTGACAGCTGGATGAGTATCGCATAGGGTGAAGTACAAAATAGGTATATTTTGGGGAGTTTAGCATGGAGATTGTCACACAGAATGCACAACCAATGAAGGGGTCTCTTCTAGAAGAGGTCAAAGCTTTTCTCTTAGAGCAAGGTCTTATTTTTGAAGGCATCCCAGAGTTTTCCACTGTCCTGCGCAATGATGACTATACCATCATCGGAGCCGGTTCCCTTGATGGTAATGTGCTCAAATACATAGCTGTGGAGAAGAGCCACCAAGGTGAAGGTCTCTTGGCCCAGATCCTTACTTCCTTGGTAACCCAAGCCTTCAGCAAAGGGCTACGAAACCTGTTTGTATTCACCAAGCCCCAGAACAAGGCCCTGTTCATACCCTTTGGTTTCTATCCCCTCGAAGAGACTTCCTCCGTCCTGTTGATGGAGAACCGTAAGAATGGTATTTCTGGATATGTATCTGCCTTGAAAAAGGCGACCGATGAGGCTGTATTGGGGAGAGGCCTCTCTATGCAAGGAGATGTTGGCACCATTGTAGTCAACTGTAACCCCTTCACCCGCGGACATCGCTACCTCTTGGAAAGCTCTGCCGCACAGTGTTCACTCTTGCATGTCTTTGTGGTCTCAAGCGACAAAAGTGCCTTTCCAACGGATGTCAGGCTCTCCCTGGTTCGTCAGGGTGTTGCAGATATTCCCAACATCGTGGTACATGAGGCGAGTGACTACCTTGTCTCTGTCGCTACATTCCCCTCCTACTTTCTCAAGGAACAGCAGAGTGCGGGGCATTTGAATAGCGAACTGGATATCGCAATTTTTCTTCACTATATCGCTCCCGCTCTAGGCATAACCTGCCGATTTGTAGGAACAGAACCGTTGTGTATGACAACCGCTGCATATAACCGACAGATGCAGAAGATGCTTGAGGCTAAAGGCGTTCGTTTTGTTGAGGTGGAGCGCCTTCAGGCGGGAGAGCAACCTATCAGTGCGTCGCGTGTGAGAGCGCTTATGGGTTTGAAAGAGTTTGCTGAACTTGAAGCTCTCGTGCCTGCATCGACCTATGCTTTCATCATGAGTGAGCAGGGTCAGGCGATAGCTTCTCAGTTGGCAATAAAGAAGGTGTAGCCCTTGCCCCAGATGGTCTGTATGTAGATGGGAGTCTTGGGTGATGGTTCTATTTTGTTTCGTAGCCTATTTATGTAGACCATGACTGCATTGTCATCGACCACAGCTTCCCCCCAGATCTGTTCGTACAGTGCTTCCTTGGAGAACACTTGGTTGGGGTTGTCCAGAAAAAGCTTCATTAGGATGAGCTCCTTGGCAGAAAGAAATATTTCCTCATCGTCCTTATAGAAACGCATGGTCTTATTGTCCAGTGAGAAAGGTCCAACCTTGGTAATCTCGTCCTGGCCGCTTTTGCTCTGTTTATTCCGCCGTATCAGGGCCTTGATCTTAGCCCCTAGCACAACCGGATTGAAAGGTTTGTAGATGTAATTATCGGCTCCGAGGTCTAAGCCGTAGAGAGCATCATAATCCTCTGTCCTTCCGCTGATGATAATCACGGGTGTTGATATGCCTAGGTAGCGGATCTGTTTCAGAACCTGAAAGCCGTCCATGCCAGGAAGATTGATATCGAGTAGAACCAGCTGAAATTCTGAGGTTTTTAAGAGTTTTATCGCCTCTTCGCCATTATTCACTGCGATGGGGATGAGGTCATTGCTGGTAATAACTTTTGACATCAACTTGCGTATTGACGTGTCATCGTCGACAATGAGTACCTTGTCCTGCATGTATTTACCCCTCTTTTTTCTGTTGAACAGTTAGTATACGTGATATATTCCTAGGTAACAATATTAATAGGAGAAACCCTTGGACCTGTCTTTCAATGATACCATAAAAAAAGATTTGCGAACGTGGCTGCCCCTTATGATGGTGGCTCTTTGTATTGTTCTGGCAATTATTATCCTTTTGGCCGACATTTTTAAGCACAATTCTGAAGTCATGTTTGAGAACAGCAAAGCCAAGCAGATGACCATTGTGAAAAATATAGCGGAAGCTATGGGTGGAGAGATTAACCAGACAAAGCAAGGGTTGTTCTTTTTTGCCGACTCAAATGATTTTGAGCAGGCCTTTGCCTCCTACACAGAAGAGGGCATAGCCTGGCCCTTGGATAAGCTGGCCCTCTCCTACAGTGTCTACAATGCCCAGATAATAGAGAATATGTTCATTCATGACGATTCGTTCCAAAACCCCATATGGAGCCTGAAGAATAAGGAATATCGTTTCTTGAGCCTTGTCAGTGTGGATGCATATGCCCAAATTGAGCTTTGGTTGGGCGGATCTGATTTTCATGAGAGCTACCTCTCTATTACAGTCAAAAACAAGGACGGGATCTCTATCACTGCCATGTTGGATCTGAACCTCATGTATGAACGGATGATCGCCCCTGTCAAATTGGGCGAGAAAGGGTATGCTCTGGTGAAAAATAGTGATGGAGTCATCATTATGTACCACATCAGAGAACAGATTGGGGTCAATGCCGCTACAGAAAGACAGGCCTTGTATCCAGAGCTGAATCTGGATCTGGAAAGCTTGCAAGAAATGATTGCCCACCAGAAAGAGGGAAAAGAGGGGGTAGATGTCTACCAGTCCTATTGGTGGGATGATGACCATCCTAAGAAGATTACCAAGGTGGGAGCTTATGCCCCAATTCGCATCGATGATGGATTCTTTATTGTCAGTGCTGTCATCGACTACAAGGAAATCTTGGCTCAGGCTACAGGTGGTATGACCAAAGCGATTATCCTTACCCTGCTTATCTGTATTACGCTATTTAGCATTCTGGTCCTGCTCATTTCCGCCTACCTTGATAAAAATGAGATGAAGAGGCGTAATACGTAT
>CAXYZP010000209.1:0-3656 GCA_964293175.1 uncultured Sphaerochaeta sp. | reverse complement strand
CTTTCCCATGTTCAACTGCAGCAGTATGTTGAGAGTAGAGGCTATCTCTGGTCAGAAGATTCAACCAATCAAATGGAGTGCTTTGAGCGCAATGCGATTCGAAAAACCTTAACACCATCCATCCTTTCCCTTTATCCACAAGCCCTTTCAGGGGTACAAAGGCTCACTTCCCGTGCAAGGGAAGTATCCTTCCTTTTAGAAAGCCTTACTGATGAGGCTATGCAAAAAGTTGTTTTACTTGAGGATGCAGGCATGCTTTTGGATGACTTCCTTGTATTAGAGGGCCCAATACGCGATACTGTCCTGCTACGCATGTTTTCTTATGTTGCTCAAGGGCAAGATACGAGAATTTCGTATGCCAAGGTGCAGCAGGTTCGTAGGGCGCTTGAAACAAGCAGTTCCAATGCGCGATGGTCCATCGTCAGTGGAAATACGGAGGCCTCTCTTGTGGAAGGAAGGTTTTCCTTACAAAGAAGAGCAGTCCTCTTCAGTTTTTGTCTTCCTCTCGATACAATTGGGAGAGAGGGGAGAGTAGAGTTGAACCCAGAGATAGAGTTCAGCATCCACAGTGAGAGCAAAGACCCTCTGCTCTTGCGCATTGAAGAAGGAAGGCTGGTTCATCCTGTTCTTCGTTCTCCTCTTGAAGGGGACCGCATAGAGTTAGAGGGAAAGACAGTATTGCTGAGCAAGCTGTTTTCCGAATGGAAAATCCTTCCTGATTTGCAAAGGAAAATTCCTGTCCTTGAGGATATTACTGGGATAGTTGCAGTGTTTGGACGGTTTCTTGGGGGAAAAGATCGGTTGTGTACTAGATACAAAACTCCCCTTGCCGGAAGAACAACAAATATATATAGTGTTAGCAAAAGGAACGAGAGCAGTGAAACTTAAAAAAGAAGACAACAACAGAGATAATGATAGCCGCAAAGATGATAAGGACAGTAACCAGTATTGGCAGGGTCCATCCAAAGATGGGAATAAACCCTCTTTCAAGCCACAGAACAACCCAAAGAACAGATTTGCTCTGATGGTGTTCATCACTTTAGCTATTACCTTTGCCTATATGTTTTTTACTAGTGCCGGTGCATCTGATCAGGTGGTTCCCTATACTACCTTTATTTCATATGTCAATGCTGGCGAGGTTACAACGGTTGAGATTAAGGAACAGTCTCAGATACAGTTTTCGCTGAGAAACGGTATTACTGCAAAGACTCGAATTCCTTATTTTGATGAAAGCCTCTTGGAAACCCTCAAGGCCAAGAAGGTTACTGTCACCGGATCTGTCCAGGAAATCTCCTTTCTGCAGATATTGTTGCAACTTTTGCCTTGGATTATTTTCATAGGCTTTACTGTCATGCTCTATCGTCAGTCAAGCGGCATGAACGGAAAAATGATGTCTTCCTTGGGCAAGAGCCGGGCCAAGGAGTATCTTGATACCGACACAAAGACAACGTTCAAGGATGTTGCCGGTCAGGTAGAGGCTAAGTACGAATTGGAAGAGGTGGTGGAATTCCTCAAGAGGCCCGACCACTTTACTAAAGTGGGGGCTAGAATACCCCGCGGTGTATTGCTTGTCGGCCCTCCCGGAACAGGTAAGACCCTTCTTGCAAAGGCTGTTGCCGGTGAAAGCGGCGTTGCCTTCTTTCATACCAGCGGCTCTGACTTTGTTGAGATGTTTGTAGGAATGGGAGCTGCTAGGGTTCGTGACCTTTTCGAACAAGCGAGAAAACACTCCCCCTGTATTTTATTTATTGACGAGCTTGATGCTGTTGGGCGTACCCGTGGTGGAGGCCTAGGTGGAGGTAACGACGAACGCGAACAGACTCTCAACCAAATTTTGGTAGAGATGGATGGATTCTCCACAACAACAGGAGTCATCGTGATGGCAGCTACCAACCGCCCCGATGTCCTGGATCCCGCCTTGTTGCGTCCCGGTCGGTTTGACCGTCAGGTAGTGGTGGACCTTCCCGATATTGTGGAACGTGAAGCTATACTCAAGATTCACGTACGCAAGATTCAGTTGGAAGATGATGTTGATTTGAAGAGATTGGCCCGTGGTTCAGCCGGCACTAGTGGTGCCGACCTAGCTAATCTGGTCAATGAAGCCGCCCTGTTTGCCGCTCGAAAGAGAAAGCTCACTGTCTCCATGGCTGACATGGAAGATGCTCGGGACAAGATACTACTTGGCGTTGCACGTAAGAGCCGCGCCATGACTGATGAGGAGAAGCTTGCCACAGCGTATCATGAGGCTGGGCACACCTTGCTGCACTACTACCTTGAAAATGTTGATCCTTTGCATAAGGTGACGATTATTCCCCATGGAAGGGCACTTGGCCTTACGGTCAGCCTTCCTGAACGCGATGCCTATACCAAGAACCGTTCCATGCTTATTGACTGGATCAAGGTGACTATGGGTGGGTATGTGGCTGAGGAGCTTGTCTATGGTGAGACCACAACCGGTACCAGCAATGACATCAAGCAGGCCACTGACCTTGCACGCAGAATGGTCACGGAGTGGGGTATGAGCGGATTGGGTTTTGTCAACTATGCTGATGAGTCCGAGCCGATATTCTTGGGAAGAGAGATTTCTCAACGCAAGGAATACAGCAACGAGACTGCAAACAAGATCGATCAGGAAATTCATAAGATCCTTGAAGAAGCAATGCTTGCAACTAGAAAAATCCTCACGAAACAACGGGAGGAGCTGGATATCCTGACTCAAGAGCTGGTCGAGAAAGAGACCCTAGATGATAGCCAGATTCGCACACTTTTGGGGTTCGAACCATGGGTTTCCACCCCCAGACAGGTCAAGAATCCTGCTAAGAAAAAGACAAAGACTGAAGAAAAGAAAGCTCCAACAAAAGATGAGAGCGAGAAACCCACAGAATAAGGATACCTATGTCAACCGATTCCAATTTGACGAGAAATTTTTGCATCATTGCCCACATAGACCACGGCAAGTCAACCCTTGCCGATAGGTTTATTGAAACAGCCAAGTTCGGCACCTCACGCGGTCCTTCACAGGCCCAGATGCTGGACAATATGGATATTGAACGGGAGCGTGGGATTACCATCAAGAGTCAGGCGGTATGCATCCCATACACTGCAAAAGATGGAAAGACCTATAATCTGAATCTGGTCGATACCCCGGGACATGTGGACTTCTCCTATGAGGTCTCCAGAGCGATCAGCTCCTGTGAAGGGGCTTTGCTGCTCATTGATGCCTCTCAGGGTGTCGAGGCCCAGACAATAGCTAACCTTTACATGGCTGTAGAGCATAACTTGACCATAATCCCTGTTATTAACAAGATTGACCTTGCTTCTGCTGATATTGATGCTTGTCTGCACCAGATCGATAATGATCTGGGCTTGGACAGCGATATGGCTGTGCAGGTCAGTGCCAAGACAGGCATTGGGGTCGCCCAGCTTTTCGAAGCGATAGTCGAATATATAGAGCCTCCCAAGGGACGCGATGACGCACCCTTGCAAGCTCTCATCTTTGACTCCCATTATGATGCCTACCGCGGTGTCATCGTCCACTTCAGAATTTTTGAGGGGATGATGAGGGAAGGACAAGAAGTAAAGTTCATACACAGTGACTCTACCTATAAGATTGAAGAACTAGGAATTTTCCAGCTTGGTCTGGTCAAGAAGAGTGA
>CAXYZP010000208.1:0-3657 GCA_964293175.1 uncultured Sphaerochaeta sp. | reverse complement strand
GTCTTCACCTTCCCTTCGGAATCACATCCATAAAAACCAGGGACAACATACTTCATCTTGGGCTTGAGAGCCTTTTTGAGATTATCAAAAGTTTGAGGGTTTACAGTCCCGTCATGATCGATGACGATAAGGGGATCGGTATCCAAAAACTCCCAGCCGAAAAAGGTTGCAACCATTCTTGCAGCGAGATATTCGCCCCTGCTTGCGGCATATTCAGCACCATGACCGGCGTCTATCATCTGACGCACCTCTTCCAGTACTGGAAGGAAAGGTTTTGTCTGCATTCCCAAATCTGAGAGTATGGTGGTGTACCTAAGGGATATCTTCTTGAACAGATCCTTACAAGAAAGTCCTTGTTGGACCATTGCGTTACATGCATACAACATGTCGGTGACCTTCTCGTCATCTTTAGAACGCTTACCAGGGGCAGAGACTATAAGTATCTGTCGCTTAGGATCAGAATCTACGATCTGCTTGACCTTGCGTATCTGCTGGGCTTCAGCTACTGAGCTTCCACCGAATTTACAAACTATCATGAGGGATACCTCCCGACATTTAAACTTTATTAGAGTTCTATTGTATTGAACGCCCATCAATTGTGCAAGAGAACATACATTATGGGCAGTGTGACTTATTGAGGCAAACCCTCATGACAGCCCAACATTTTACTGGTACTCTGATGCCTAGAGGTAGCACAATGCAAGATTCCAAGCGGTCGATCTTCTCTTGGGCCCTATATGACTGGGCCAACAGTGCTTTTGCAACAACAGTCATGGCAGGGTTCTTCCCTGTCTTCTTCACCTCCTACTGGGCTGTCGGTGCCACGGCCCAACAGGGAACCTTCTACCTTGGCTTGGCTAACTCTCTTGGGTCTCTTCTCATTGCCTTCTTTGCGCCCTTTGCAGGCGCTATTGCCGACTACGGCACGTACAAAAAGCGACTGCTTGTATTTTTGGCTTACCTAGGGGCCATCCTTACGGCAAGCCTCTGGTTTGTCCAAATGGGAAACTGGCAGATCGCCGTTCTCTTCTATGTGTTTGGTAGCATCGGCTTTAGCGGTGCCAATACCTTTTATGATTCCTTGCTTCCCTCTGTGGCTTCAGAGAAAAAAGTAGATTTTGTCTCCTCTCTGGGATTCAGCCTTGGGTATATCGGAGGGGGACTGTTGTTCCTGGCAAACGTGCTGATGTTCCTCTTTCCAGAAACCTTTGGGTTTGCAGATGAGGTAGGGGCCATCAAGGCAAGCTTTGTCTCGGTAGGAATCTGGTGGATAGTATTCACCATACCCCTCATGCTTTTCGTTAAGGAAGATACAGATAAGACACCTCTTCCTCTCCGTAAAGCGATAAAAAAAGGTCTGAAGGAGACCTCCAGCACCATTGCCAACATCCGCCAGCTGAGAACCCTCTCGATCTTCCTCATTGCATACTGGCTCTACATCGATGGAGTGGGCACCATCATACGGATGGCGGTCAATTATGGAACGGCCTTGGGCTTTCCCAGCGAAGCTCTGATAGTAGCCCTGCTCATAACACAGTTCGTGGCATTTCCCTCAGCCCTAGCCTATAGCTGGTTTGGAAAGAAGATAGGGGTGAAACAGGCCCTGCTAGTGGCTATATCTGCCTATGCAGTCATAGCTTTCATGGGATACTTCATGTCCAAGCCCTATCACTTCTATCTTTTGGCCATCTGCATAGGACTCTTCCAAGGAGGCATCCAAGCCCTTTCCCGCTCCTACTATACCCGCCTCATCCCCAAGGACAAGTCTGCCCAGTTCTTCGGCTTCTACAATATGCTCGGTAAGTTTGCAACCATCGTAGGTCCCATGCTGATGGGAGGAGTAACCATCATCACTGGAAACAACCGGTTCGGAATCATCAGTCTGATCATTCTCTTTATAGGAGGGGGAGTTCTGTTGCTCAAGGTCGATGAAGACCAAGGCAAGAAGGAGTGTGAGGCTTTCTCAAAAAACCCAACTCTCAGCTCTAGTTTCAGCTAGATTACCGTACCCTTAGCCTTGGAATGTAATTTGCACAGAAAGCCTCTGTACAAGATTTCCTATTTTTATTATGTTTAGACCTATCTTGGAGGCCTTCCTTAATTTGATACAGATTAAGGTCGTTGAAGTCATCCTACTATCCCACAAAAAAGAGATAAGGATGAAGCGATGGAACAGGCAACAAACAAAGTAACAACGTACATTGTCAAAGTATTGAATGGTATGGCACAAGGGCTATTTGCGAGTTTGATCATAGGCTTGATCATCAAGCAGGTAGGACTCTATCTGGACTCGGCAATCATCGTGCAGATAGGTCAGATCGCCCAGTATATGATGGGACCGGCCATAGGTGTCGGAGTAGCCCTTTCGGTGGGAGCCCCTCCCCTTGCAGTCTTTGCATCAGCGGTTGTCGGTGCTCTTGGCGCTGGCACCTTTGTCTTTGAGGCTTCTCTTCTTTCCAAGGTAATCATAGGAGAACCGGTAGGGGCGCTACTGGCTTCCCTGGTAGGTGCCGAAGTGGGAAAAAGGATAGCCGGAAAAACAAAGGTAGACATCCTTCTCATTCCTCTTTTCGTCATTGCATCAGGAGCTGTAACCGGGCTCTTCTTATCGCCTGTGGTCGCCGCTTTCATGAATGCCATAGGATCGCTGATCAATCATCTGACTACGCTCTATCCGATCCCCATGGGCATTCTGGTTTCCATAGTTGTCGGGATGGTGCTTACCCTTCCTATAAGCAGTGCTGCAATTTGCATTTCGCTTGGCATCAGCGGGCTCGCAGCAGGAGCTGCGACTGTCGGCTGTTGTGCCCAGATGATCGGATTTGCCTGTTCTGGATATAAAGAAAACAAAATCGGCGGTCTTATCAGCCAAGGATTGGGAACGTCCATGATCCAGGTGCCGAACATTGTAAAAAACTGGAAAATATGGATCCCCCCTACCCTTACTGCAGGAATTCTCGGCCCATTTGCAACAACTGTCTTCCAGATGAAAAACAACGCCCCAGGCTCAGGAATGGGAACAAGCGGGCTTGTCGGGCAAATCAACACCCTTGCAGTCATGGGCATAGAGTCCTGGTGGAAAATAGCCCTACTGCACTTTCTCTTTCCTGCTATCCTCTCCCTTCTGATATCTCAGGCCATGAGAAAAAAAGGTTGGATCAAAGACGGGGATTATCTGTTGTAGGAAAGATTGTCTTCGATAGGAGGCACTGCCCTTTCTGTCAGCGAAGAGAGATAGGGCTAAAAGCATCTAAAACGATACCGAAGAATAAAATTTGATGCCATGCGGGAATAGTGGACTACCTTTACATTACAAGAGGCCTATGGTAATACTACCTATTCGAAACCCTTCGGAATAAGGAATTTTTGTGCAGTCAATCCAAGAGAATAAGATGGGCATCAAGCCCATACCATCATTAGTATTATCGATGTCATTTCCCATCATGCTCAGCATGATGGTTCAAGCCCTCTACAATGTAGTGGATAGTATCTTTCTGGCTCAATACAGTGAGGTCGCCCTTACAGCCGTGTCCCTTGCTTTTCCCATGCAGAACCTACTTATTGCAGTGGCTGTCGCAACATCTATAGGACTAAATTCCCTGCTGGGAAGAAAGCTGGGAGCCAAGGACTATGCAGGGGCTGAGAAGGCAGCCAACA
>CAXYZP010000207.1:0-3676 GCA_964293175.1 uncultured Sphaerochaeta sp. | reverse complement strand
TACCCGTTGCCCAGGCAATGGAGATTACCAAGCTTTCCAAAGCTATACTGTACAGAGATTCAAAAAGCTGGAAACGGTAAGGTGTTTTTACCTTCCCACGGTAAGAACTTTTTAACACTTACGGTAAGCAGTTTTTAGGCCCTTGTGGTAAGGAATATTTTAGTCTTTACGACAAGGAGTTTTTGAGGTGTTGCGGTAAGCAGTTTTGCATATCCCGTGGTAAGCAGTTTTTTTTCGGCTGCCCCCCTAAAAGTAGACTCTTTCTGTACAAAAGCATCCCCCAAAGGGTGACGCCAGCAAATCATCTGACGCTATGATGGTAGGTAAAACTTTACTTACAGGATGGATATGAGATGATTATCAGACGCCTCAAACAAGAAGCAATGAAAGAGAAAATTCTCAGCCTCATGAAGGCCGGAGTCGCAGAAAAAGACGTGGTGGCCTGCTTTGCGCGAACAAACACAAAGCCACCATGCCTAGCAACTATCAAAAAATACTACATTATGATTGAGGATGATGCAAGTTGTAAGTCCAACCCTCATGAGAAGAGCAAAGCCTTCGATGACCCTGTCCTGAAGGCCGAGATCATAAGGATACTCACCCTCAACGGTTCGTCAATCTCAAAGTCATCGGTGTACGACTTCCTATGGGAATCGTTCGTCGAGACCCAAAAGATGGAGAAACTGCCAGGCAATGAGCAGACGTTGCGCAACTTCTGCAAGCACCTGATTAACACAGGTGCGGTGAAGCCCCCGGTGAAGGGCAAGCGCATCTACAACAGCCAGGGACGTACAAGGCCTGGGGATTCGGCCCAGCTTGATTATGGCGAGTGGAAGCTCAATGACGGCTCCAAGCTATGGTTCATCTGCATTGAACTGAGCTACAGCAAGTTCCGGTTTGTAAAGGGACAGGACCACAAGTTCAACGGTGAGGAGACCTGCCGGGCAATCTATGCCTTCTTCCTGGTCATTGGAGGAAGGATTCTGGTGATTGCCATAGACCAGGAGTCTTGTCTGGTTGCCAGCGAGCTGTATGGTGAGGTCATCACCACCAAGGTATTCACGGATTTCATTGAGGAGCAAGATATTACATTGTTTGTATGCCATAAGGCAGATCCTGAGGCAAAAGGACTTTCAGAATCATGCGTGAAGTTTGTGAAGACGAACTACCTTCCAGCCAGGAGTCACCTGAGCCGGCAGGAGGTAATCGCAGGATTGCCCGCCTGGTGCCATAGGGTTAATTATGCGCGTATCCATGCAGCTACAGGCATGATACCCATCAATGATTTCAATGCCTGTGAGAAACAGGAACTGCGTCCCCTGCTTCCCTCCAATTATGATGCCGTGTGGGGTCTCAGCGATGTCGTCGACGTCAGCAAGCTCCATCTCATCAGGTACAAGGCAAATGACTACGAGATGCCTTGGCAGTATGCCTACAAGGAGGTGGTCAGGACAATCTCCAACAATAGGATCCTCGCCTTTGATACGGAGCAAAGGACCAAGATGGTCGCCCAATATGACCTTCCCGACCCCAGTGTCAAAGGGCAGGTATTCAAAACCAAGGGCTTTGCCAAGCCCCGTAACGACGAATGGAAGGCCTTGGGTATGGAGATCCAGAGAAAGTACGGCTGTGCAAGCATGGAGCACTTCCTCAATGGTCTCAGGAAGGAGACGGACCGCGATGCGACCAGCAAGTACAGGGCATTCCTTACCTTCCTGGAGAAGGAGCAGCCCGACATGGACAGGCTTGAGGCCGTCCTGAAGGTTTGTTGCAAGCATTACCGCTACCAGGTAAGGCAGTTCCTTGAGGTCTGGGAGGACTCCGGCTCCTTCTGGCAGAAGACTGCAGGAACCCTTGGCTCGGATGCGGATGCCTCCGAGTCCCTGATGAAGGGTGTCTCTGTGGAGGTCCCCTCAGAAGCCCTCTCTGTTGAAAGCAGGAATGGCGCCTATTACGAAAATGTGTTCACCGCTAATGTCAGCAAGGGAGAGTCCGGCAATGAAAGGAAATAACACCTCGAGAATCAATATGCTGAAGGGAACCCTTACGGCGCTCGGCCTGAAATATGCTGCAGGGAATATCTCGACCTTGATACAGGATGCTGAAAAGGCGGAAGCCTCCTCTGTGGAGATGCTGCTCCGGATTACCCAATATGAGTCCAGCGAGAGGCTCAGCAAGCGCAAGGGTCGCAACTATGCCGCCGCCCACTTCCCCCCTGACCCGCGGAGGATTGATGAATATGACACCTCAGAGCTTGAATCGGGCATAACACCGACGCAGATAGCACAGCTCAAGGACCTCTCTTGGGCAGACTCGGCCTCCAACATCCTGTTCCTCGGACCTCCAGGCCTTGGAAAAACGATGTTGGCGGTCGCCCTTGGGGTGGAGGCCGTGGAGGGGGGCTATACCGTCGGGTTCCAGCGGATGTCCAGTCTCATCACCATCCTCAGCAATGCCGAGGTGGAGAGGGCTGCACGCTTCAGGCTGAAGAAGCTCAGGAAGTGTGATGTGCTCATCATCGACGAGCTGGGTTTCTGCCCCATTACCAGGGAGCAGGCGAACCTGTTCTTCTCTCTGATAAGTGACATCTACGAGACGACGTCCATCATCATGACCACCAACAAGAAGGTTTCCGAATGGGCCGAGTTCCTCGGTGACAATGCCCTTGCCACCGCACTGCTGGACAGGCTCCTGTACAATGCCAGATGCTTCTCGCTTGTAGGCGAATCCTACAGGATGAAGCATCCCAGGGTCCCGGCGGGCCTAAAGGAGGCAGGTGATGATGCGTGACGAATGGTGCGACCTATGCTTCGCGCTCTCACCCGATGAGGACAATTCCAACAAGGCCGGCAACCTCAACTCCATGATATGGCGTTTGCAGATGCATGCAGTTGTGGAGAAGACCGAGGATGGCAATGAGGTGCACAAAATCAGTTACAACGATGCCTTTTGGAAGGAATCGGTGGGACGAAATGCAGGACGGAAACCAATTGTGGAACCGACAAGGGTGACCTGTGGGGAGGCCCGGAGCATGAGATATGCCCTCGGTGCCAAGGAAGCCGCCTCAAGGCTTCACATGCCTCTCTCGACCTTCTACAGAAAGCTGAATGAGCTGATGTATGCCGATGATGACGATCCTTTCAACTCTTTCTGAGGATATGATGTGCCGGGTCCCCAAGGGCCCGGCCTTTATTAGGTTTGACTTGTGAGTATGTTTATCATATTCTCAAATTAAATTGGGAATACCTTGCAACGGTCATCTTTCCTGGAACGGGAAAGTGTTACCCCCAGGGGGTCAGTGAGTACAAACCTGTCATCTTTTAAGGGTCTACTATTTTTAACTTGCGTTCTCTATATTCTCAAATTAAATTGAGAAATCCCTGTACCTGTGACACTTCCTTAAACTAGAAAGTATTTTTCAAGACTGCTTACCACAACTATCTTAAAACTGCTTACCATAGGAATTCAAAACCCGTTACCAAAACATAAGAAAAAGTCATTACCATAAGTACTAAAAAGTTGTTTACCAAGACCCAAGAAAAACTGCTTACCACAAAATGTTAAAACTGCTTGACATTACCAGGTAATCCTACGGTAATCGACATACCGACGACGACAATGGACGAGACAGGCGCAAAGAGTCGCTGCATGCAGGTGTGCAGGATAGGCTGCATAC
>CAXYZP010000206.1:0-3712 GCA_964293175.1 uncultured Sphaerochaeta sp. | reverse complement strand
CTTTTGGCCTGCAGCTTGAGAAGAGCTACTCCTATGGCCCTGATAGGGCCAAGGGGAATCAGTTTGAGTATAAGATTGTCTTGGTCGAACCTTCAAAAGTTGAAATATCAATAAATGGAAATGTTGTTTTTCCTGAAAAGGTTTTCTCTGCAGGCACCTACCGGCTGAAGGATTTTGTCTTTACCCAAGGTGCTAATATTGTCAAGATTTCGATTATCCCTACTGCCCGTCCGGACGATGTAATTGTAGAGTATGTTGACATGGGCTATGACTATCGCCTCCTTGGCAAGGGAGATACCCTCTATGGCTTTGGTCTTACTGTGCCAAAGGAAAAGTCTGGCACACAGTATAGCGGCGGTTGGGTCGCAAGCCTTCCTTGGTACAACAACCAGTACCTCTCCTACCATATGGATAAGTTTACCGCAACCTACTGGCAACAGATAGGGGTGACCAATACCTTTACGTTCTCCACCGACCTTGCCTTCTCTCCTGGAGTTTTCAATGGTACGGTAAACGGCGTTTTTGCCTCCATGATCGGGACAAGCCAGGCCCAGCTGGCATTGATGATCGTTACACTGAGAACGGGTGGTTTGTTCCTTCCCTAAGCGGTTCATTGAACCATCGTTTCAGTGGGAAGTCTGAAACTAAGTTTGGAACGGTCAATGCTGGTGTCAACTTCCTGAAACCCTATCCAAGCACGACTCCGGCTCCCCCCATCTCCATTGGAGGAAACCTCTCCTACAGCGGCAACCTTACCAAGGAAATACGTTTTACCCTTTCAGGCTCGATTACCCAGAGCCTCGACAAGAGCGCTCCCTCTTGGAATGCTTCTTTCTCTTCAGGCTTCTCTCCATTCAAGGGAATGTCCCTCAACGGTACCATCTCTCTGAACGCTATGGACAGTGATCCCTTCAAGCCTGTGGTGACGGCTCAGATAACCGGCAGTTACTCTTTCAGCCAGAAACTCAATGCCAGTGCCTCTACCAGCCAACAGTTGGACAACAGCTACTCGAAGGTTACCGGCAGCAGCTCGGTAGGTATCAGCTACAGACCGTCTTCCAGGGATAGCCTGAACCTCAATCTCAGCGGATTCAAGATTGACGCTCCCCAAGATCACTCTCTGGTTGGAGGGTGGTCACATAGTGGAGACCTCATTTCCTTCTCAGTGCGCCAGCAGGCTTCAAACTCCTATCAGAAGATGACCACAACCTTTACAGCCAATACTTCCCTTGCCTTTGCTGACGGTGCGTTTGCCATGGCTAAGTCGGTCAATGAGGCATTCTTCCTGGTAAGGCCTGTAGGGGAGTTGAAGAAGGCTCAGGTTTCCGTTGCAAGGAGCTTGGACTCCTCGCCGACACCTCTGGGACGTCTCCTTGGAAGTGCCTTGTATAACAACATCTCCACCAACACCAAAAATACCGTGGTGGTGTTCTCCACCGGTTCTAGCGATTACAGCAGTGGAGCTTCCTTTGTGTATGAGATTAGTCCGAGAAGCCGACAAGCCTTCATGGCAAAGATCGACATCCAGCCTTCTTTCACCGTAAGCGGTATCCTGCTGAAACAGGACAAGAGCCCGTATGAGCAGTACTCTTCCCCTGTCTATTCATTGTCTACCAATGAGGAAGGACAGGAGATTATGACACGTGATGATGCCCTTTATCTCTTCACCGATCAGGATGGGCGGTACATACTCAGCGATGTTCTTCCTGGTGACTATCTGTTTGACCTTAAGGTTGAGGATCTCTGGTATGCCGTTAGGTTTACCGTCCCTGAAGTAGAAGCAGGCAAGACAGGTAAGGATAGGGTATTGCTTCTCGAGCAGTTCTGGGTTTCTGATCCGGAGCTTGAGACGCGTATCATTGTCAAGGATGTGTTTACCCAAGAGGTCGTTGAAGAGGAAATAGATGTATTCGGTACCGAACTGGTTACCGGCTATGATGCTGATGTGACACTCATGATCGAGGACCGAATAGACGAAGAGAAATTCTGGAAGATCATCTTCCCAACATTCGAACTGGACGATTGGACTTTTGATGCGAGTCCAGAAGAACAAGATATAAGTGATGACTTCTTCTTTGTGGAGATGGGCGATATAGACACCTCTCAGCAGCAGACGATTATGATTGATCCCGAGACTATGCAGAATACAGACAGCTTTGCCTCTGCAAGTGTTCCTCAGCCCCCCTCTCCTGTAGTGGAGCGGCAAGAAGAGATTTCTCCAGTTTCTGACCTCTCTATTCCAAACGTTCCCACCTTCTCGTCTGTCAGAATACAATCTGTTGGTCAGTATGAAGATGAACAGCAAATTCTTGCAATAGAAAAAGTTGAAGAAGCATCTTCTTCTTCATTGGATTTCCCAGAGGTAGGTAAAGAAGAACCTCAAGACCCTCCTTTGGCCTATAGCGCTCCCTAAGCCTTTCAATCCAACTTCACTTGACACTTGTATGCAAAAGTACGAATATAAGAGTCATCATTGTCATAAAGAAAGGAAGTTCTAACGTGCGAAGCGATATAATCAACGAAGTTCTCTCGGTTGAAGATAAAGCGCAACAAATCATACGTGATGCCAATACTAACTCACGAAATATACTCAGTGATGCGCAACTTCAGGCAGGTGAGCTTGTTCGTTCAGCTCTCAAGGAAGAACGTGAAAAAAACCATACCCTTCTGCTCAAGGCAGAAGAGGATGCCAACCTCCGACTTACGGAATTTGAAGCAAGTCTTGATATCTCCTCTGTTCTTGACGAAGCAACCCTAGATATGATTGCCGATAGCATAACGGAAAAAATATGTAAGACAGAGCTGGAGGAAGTATAACCAGCCTATGAGAAAAAATCCCACATCCCTCTATGGGTTTATCAATGCCAAGCTACGAGCTAGAATCGGTCTGATGCGCGAGTCGCATATCATCGAGGATCTGCTCAAGGCCAAAGGTGTTGTTGAAGCTGTTGCGGTCCTTCGCGACAGTGCCCACTCCTCAGTAGCCACCGCCTATGATAGGACTGGTGATATCCAGCAGATGGAGCTTGCCCTTCTGTATAACGAGGTGGAGATGTACCAGGAAGTAGCCAAATATCTTGAGGGAAAACCTGCAGACTTTGTCTTGAACCTCTTGGGAAAGATAGAGGTAGACAACCTCAAGAATACCATTCGGCTTTGGTATGGCAGCATCATCCGGCGTCGTCCGATGCGCTTTCGCAGTGAATATCTCTTTAAGGGGAAACTTCTCAACGACATAGACTGGACAGCCTTGGTCAATGCAACTTCATGGGAAGTTGTTTGCCAGGTACTTGTAGACACCCCCTATAGTGAGGTGGTGAACTCCTTCACTGAACAACAACTGGATAATGAAGGCCTGTTTGTTTTGGAAAACAAACTTGATTTGCAGTGGTATCAGCATATGATGGTCAGCACTGAAAGATTATCGAACCAGGATAAAAGTGTTGCCCAATCTGTCTTTCTCGTGGACATAGACCTCAAGAACCTGTTGATCATGGTTCGTTACGGTTGGTTTCATAAGATGGATTCAGAAAAACTAAAAACATTATTCTTGCCTTGGGGCAAGATATATAAGCATAAGAGTGTACTCAATTTCGTACAGGGCTCCCCTCAGGAGCGTGATCCTTTTGCAGTCATCGAACAACTATATCCCGGGCTGAACCAGGCTATCGTGGCTATCTCGGAGGAGAAGCGGGGTAGTGTTCACCAGGAT
>CAXYZP010000205.1:0-3722 GCA_964293175.1 uncultured Sphaerochaeta sp. | reverse complement strand
ATCATCGCTTTCCAACAATCGCTGTATACCTTGTTGCACTGCAATACGATCGAAAAAGGATTGCGAACCATCACGATGAGAGGAGGTGATGCAGATACCAATGCCGCCATTTATGGCATGCTTGCAGGTTCCATTGATGGCTCTGAAAAAATACCAGAGCGTTGGGTCAAGGCACTCAAACCTACCCGATGCCTAGGAGATTTACTCGGTGAAAGGGCAAATGACATGCAGGCTTTGGCTGGAAAGTTAGCTAAGGGATTGTTGGCATAGGGTCAGATCTGATCTCTCTGTCTATCCCTTTTCAACCAGATTTCAAAAGCGACAAAGTAAGGATGTGCATATGATAAGTATTAAGCAGGTGTATGAGGAACAAGGCCCAAGTGATGGGGAGCGCTACCTGGTCGACCGCCTATGGCCTCGGGGAATGAGTAAAGAAAAGCTGGTCATGGATGCTTGGCTAAAGGACGTCGCTCCAACTACGGAGTTGAGACGTTGGTTTGGCCACGACCCAGATAAGTGGGAGGAGTTCCAGAGTCGGTATCGATCTGAACTCGATGCTAATCCAGATGCTTGGAAACCTTTATTGGAAGCATCCAAACGGGGCAATGTGACCTTGCTATATTCTGCCCATGACAGTGAACACAATAACGCCGTTGTACTAAAGGCATATATACAACAACGTAACTCAGATCTTCAGCATTCGTAAGGGTTTTTCCACCCAGATTGCCCTGATCGTAAGAAAGATCAAAATGATGCTGTAGGCGATGAGAATGTAGACCATAAAGGTAATATCGGTAATGCTAAAGAGGAATGAAGTAAGGACAGGCCCGATGATGGCCCCAATACTCCCTCCGCCAACCAAGTACATGATAAGGTGTGCATCGCTATAGTTTTCAGTGCAGTTTTCTATAATCAAAACCCAGATAGGTCCACTGGAAATTCCTGCAAAGGCCACGATGCCCATCAGTAGTACCGTTGGTACCTTAGGTCCCACCAGACCAAGGAGGAGTAGGGCTACAGATAGGGATATGACATGGCCCGCCAGGGGGATGCGTGTGGTTTTTTTTGTAAAGAATATAAAAAATAATCGGGAAAGGCTTAGGCCTACCCAGTATGAAGTTAAGGTTAGCGAGGCTGTAGCACTATCCATCTTATACGTTTTCTCTAGGAAAACAGGGAGCCAACTGCCGAGCGAGCTTTCTAGTATTACGTATGTCATTATGGTGAAGAATAACCACATGAACCCATTTTTTGTCTGTGCTTCCTGAGGTAGTGCCATTGTTTGTAGATCTTGCTCAGGTACTATGTGTTTTTCTGCACTTTTAGGGAGCACAAGGATCAGGACTATAACTCCCACCACCAAGGCAAAGGATCCTATTATCATGCCAATTTGTGGAACAGCAAGCTCTCCTTTCAATAACAGCCCTACGATTAGGGGCGCACTGAATGCTCCAATTGCCCAAAAGAATTGAGATGAGTACAGCATGCGTTTGTTCTCTGGCCCATCGGCAAGCAGTGTCGTTCCAATTGATTCGACTAGTCCACCACTGCCTCCAATGATTATCATCATGAGGGTGAGTATCAGAAACGAACTGCTATAGCCTAAAAACAGTACAACCAAAGCAGATATAAAGAGCGAGACTATTGCAATCTTTATCAACGGAAGTTTTCGGCTTTTATGGAGATTGCCGATGCCCATGGCGAAAATAGTGAAGGCAGCCGATTGGAGCAGGAATATTGCTCCAAACCAATGTGATCCTACAGCAAACTTTGCAGAGAAATATGTGACTAAGGATGGGAGGGTGTTTATTGAAATAGAGAACCCCGCCAAACTAATAACCAGTCCTGTTTTACGCCTTCCTGTCATGCAATACACCTCTTCAGCTGAATTGTAGTTTTAGCAGTATAGCAACAATCTGTATCATGTACTATGTAATAAAGTTATATGGGAGCAGAGAAGAAATCAGCCGAGTGGTTAACTATCGCTAATTCTAGAAAATCTTCTTTGTTTTTGACGTAGGTCAAATCCTCTTAGTAGTTTTGCGTGTATTGTTCAGATATACAAAAGATTTAGAGGAGAAAACGTTATGAAAAAGATTGTAATGCAACTAGAGACACTCAGCTGTCCTACCTGTGCTGCCAAGATAGAAGGTGCTTTGAAGAAGACAAAGGGAGTTAAAGAGCCAGAAGTTCTTTTTAATTCATCACGGGTAAAACTTGCATATGATGAGCAGGCCATAGATGAAGAGGGTGTGAAGAAAGTTATTTCCAAACTTGGCTATGGTACGTTGTCGGTCAAGGAGGGGTCCTAATGAATAAAAAGAAACTAGTCATACTTGTGAGCGTTTTGGTAGGCATATCGTATATTCTGCATAAGACAATTGCATACCATCCGATCACTATTGCTATAATGCTCGTCTCCACGGCTCTCGCAGGAGGCCCAATCGTGCGTAGGGCTATCTCTGCACTTCGATATCGAATCGTCGGTATTGATGCTTTAGTCTCAATTGCCGTGATAGGGGCATTGATAATTGGTGAATATTGGGAAGCGGCTGCCGTCACCTTCCTATTTATGATCGGGGATTACCTTGAGAGTAGAACGTTGGAAAAGACACGCTCTTCAATCAAAAGCCTTATGGCGTTGGCTCCTGATACAGCTAGGATCAAACGTGATGGAAAAGAGCATATTCTTTCTCCCAGCGAACTGGAAGAAGGAATGGTTATGATCATCAAGCCGGGGGAGCGTATAGCCGCTGACGGGGTAGTTATAGAAGGTTCTGCCTACGTTGACCAGGCATCCATCACTGGAGAGCCTGAGCCTGTCTCCAAAAGTGAAGGGGACCAGATTTTCTCAGGGACGATTATTACTTCGGGGTACTTGCTGGTAACGGCAAATAAAGTAGGGGAAAATACGACGTTTGCTAAAATCCTTCACCTTGTTGAAGAGGCACAGGATGCAAAAGCACCCACGCAGAAATTCATAGAACGGTTTTCCAAATACTATACTCCAGCCATCATAGTTCTTTCCCTGGTGACCTATCTCATAACTCGTGATATCCGGATGGCCTTGACATTGCTGGTCATTGCATGTCCCGGGGCTCTGGTAATCTCAGTTCCTGTTTCAATAGTGGCCGCGATAGGCTCGAGTGCTAAACTGGGAGTCTTAGTTAAGGGTGGGGAGGTTATGGAAAAGCTGGGAGGCATACAAGTAACCGCTTTTGATAAGACAGGAACTCTTACAGAAGGAAAGCCTTCGGTAGTTTCAATCTATGCATATGCTATGAATGAAGATGAGGTGTTGCGTATCGCAGCTCTAGGAGAAACATATTCTGAACACCCCCTGGCAACAACAATCATTCAGGAAGCAGAGAAACGAGGTCTTTTGACCGACAAAACCCCTGAGAAGCCAGAGCATATCCAAGGTAGGGGTGTACGCTTTTCTGTTGAAGGTGAAACCTACTACATAGGGAACAGAGCCCTCTTTGAGGAATCGGGTATCGACATCTCTCAAGCTCTGGGCGATATGCAAAAAGAGGAGCATGAGCAGAGGACTGCAGTTATTATCGGTTCAGCAAAGCATGTGATCGGTCTTATCATTATTGCAGATAAACCCAGAGTCGAAGGTCCTGCAGTTATTGCCGAACTTAAAAAATTGGGTATACAAAGAGCTGTGATGCTTACTGGAGATAGTAAGGGGACAGCAGGGGCTGTCGCTAAGTATC
>CAXYZP010000204.1:0-3723 GCA_964293175.1 uncultured Sphaerochaeta sp. | reverse complement strand
CCCCACGATCCCAAGCGACCAAAACCATAGCACTGATAATACGACCATAATCTCCTGACTCAATAAGCTTTTTTGCCTGGATCGTCGCTGGATTGAGACGATTCTGAAAACAGACACCCAATCGCTTCCCCGTCTGCTCACTCACCCTAACCATACGCTTGGCATCGTAGGGGATAATGGCCAGAGGCTTCTCACAGAACACATCCAGGCCATGTTGCATACATTGTATGGCTATTTCAGCATGGGTATAATGAGGCGTCACGATATGGACCACATCAACATCATCCTTGTCAAAAAGCATCTGATAATCGGTGAGTACTTCGCCACCATAGGTTTTTGCAAATGATTCAGCACGTTCGCGATTGCAATCGACTACATACGTGATCGTAGCCTGGGCACTCTTGGCCAAGGCCTTTCCGTGATTTTTGGAAACAGCCCCACAACCGATGACTGCCACCCTATATTTTTTCATATCTTCTCCTGCATATGCATAGCCCGGTATTGCCCGGGTGTAATATGTTCTTCTTTTTTGAAAACCCGCATGAACGTCCTCAGGCTCCCGAATCCACACAGCGTCACCACATCGGTAACCAAAGACCCTTCTGAAAGGAGCTTTTTTGCAGCAAGGACCCGAGTCTGCGATATATAGTCAGAGATGTTCAGGCCATGGTACTGTTTGAAAGATCGTGACAGATACACGATGGAAACTCCCAGGTTGTCGGCGATCTGAGACACATTGAGCATTGGATCGGCAAAGTAACCATCAATATGCTTCAAGGCTTTCCGATAGACAGAGTAGGTCTGTGCCGTTGCATTCTCATACTGTTGTTCCACACTTAAAACAGCTTCGCAAAGGTTGAGAAGGATGTCCCCAAGCTCTTTTTGTGAACGCCTGTAGTCATCAGTCTGAAGAATAGGAGGCAAGGAAATTGAAGGGATTACATCCTTATAGCGCTCATCAAGCCGATTGGCCGTCCGTATAATGGTAGAGGCAATGCTGAACAAAAGATATCGCATCCTCTGGGGTGATACCCCTAGGTTACTGTTCAGTTCCAACACCTCATGGATTATTGCTTCTGCTTCTGAGGCATTACCACTTTGGATAGCTTGTGACAATCTTAATTCCTGTTCAGTCGAATAGGTAAAATGAACTTGATGGCTCATCTCCACCACATCGCGATAGAACATGAATTCACTACTGGACAACCCTCGCTGATACTCGAGCACATTGACTGCCTGTAAATAGGCTTTTCCAAGCTTATGCAAGCCTGTGACCATGTCAGAAGAGCTAGCCTTGAGAATTCCGACCAGAGAGTCATCAAGCAAAGCTCTCACTTGCACTGCAAAATCAGTGTAATATGCGTCTTCGGAATCCATGATCGAGGGGTTGAGTATGAAAGCAACCCCGTGTGAAGAGGTGAAGGGAAGCACTACATACGAGAGAGCCTGAAAAGAGACAAGGGCGTGCTCTTCAATTTGGATAATGTCCTGCGCCTGGCCCGGAACCAATAAAAGAACAAAAAACCGATCAGAAGCGAGATAAATCCCACACTCAGACAATGCTTCACTACTGACTGGACCACTGCTACTGTCGAGCAGGTTGGCTATCGTATGGCTTTTCAACGATTCTGTCTGGGTACGGAGCACGTGACGCATCCCCTCTTTTTCCTCCTTTATTAATGAAAAAGAGGTTATAAAAGGGGAATAAGTGCTATCAGGGAGCGAATTGTGATCCATGAGAGCACCGGTTGCTTCCATAGCTTGTTCGTAGGTTTCCCATTCTCGCTTGATACGCCATCGGACTACAAAAAAACCAGCGATCAAAGCCAAGACAAAATAGACAAGGGAGAAGATCAAAAGGACAAGCAAGGAGTGATAATAGGTCTTTTGGTCCCGCATCACCAAGTATTTGGCATTGGTGACCTGGGAAGATCCGGATGTGACCATCTTCCCTTGGAGAAACGCACTTTTCCCCGAAGGAATCTCTGACAAATACCCAACATGTTCACCGCTTTTATAGGTATTCGTAAAATCGTACAAAATATCTCCAGAAATTTCGTTTACGATGACCAAGTCCTTAAAATCCTGAAGATTACCTGTAAAGATGGAAGATACATCCACGAGGAACGCAACATAAAAATCATGTTGCCACCCGGTACGGGTATAGCTCAATGGACGGACAACCAGCAACCGATTGAGCAAACACCCTCCTGCCAAATAGCAAGTGGCGTTCTCCAGGCCCAGTGTCCTTTTACCACTGAAAAACACTTGGGTAATCTTATCGTCAGACCAGTTTAAACCGAAGTTATCCATCAGATAGAGATCTTCCATATCTCCCCATCGCTCGCTGGTAAAATAGACATCCAACCCGGGGGAATACAGCATGCAATCAATTATTGCTGCACGGTTGTCTATCATTTGGCCAAGTTCAATCGTTGTGTTATACAAATACATGACATCCAGTTCCGTAGTTGAGGAGACACTGCTCAATCGTTGGAACTGGGAATTTACCAACAAGCGGTCACTGACCGCATTTATCTTGGAAAACACTGCATCGAACTCGTGGCGCATAAATTGTACTGCAAGCGAGTTTGAATAGGTGACATTCTTGTTAGTGATCGAAAGACTCGTAGCTGTGAAAATTAAAAATAGTACCAACGGAACAAAAAAAACAGCAAGATAAGGGTATACCCATTTGAGGAGTATACTTCGTTTGAATTTATTTTTGTTCCGCTGTGACATACTTCCTCTTTATTTATACTGGCAACATGCCGCCACACTTCTCTTCTAGCTTTGCTTTGAAAAGATCCGCATCTATTGGAAAATCAACCCAACCGCCTCCGGTCCAGGACGAGAGGTGTATGGCATTGGATATCTCCAACCCCTTGATTCCCTCTTCCCCTGGGGCAAGAAGGCTTGAACCTGTCAGTATGGCATCGCAGAAATCCTTGATGATGCCTGGATGTGAGGTATAGGTCCCTTTGACAGGAATCTCACATTTCCAACACTCAGGCTGCCCTATTTCTCCCTTGAAGTTCTGATTGAAATCATCTGATGATTCGCGTAGTCTCCAAAAGGAAAGCACATTGTCCTCGACTACAAGCTTGCCCTGGGTTCCCGAAATTTCCAAACGGTTAGTGCCTGGGGAATCTGCAATGGTTGTGATGTAAGAACCTGTTGCCCCGTTGGGGTATTCGAACAATGCATAGACATCATCCTCAACCTCAACATCCCTATGCTTACCATAGTAGACCTCAGCCTTTACCCGCGAGGGCATACCACAGATCCACTGCCACAGATCAAGGTTATGGGGGTTCTGGTTGAGCAATACTCCACCGCCCTCACCTTTCCAAGTAGCCCTCCAGGCGCTCTTATCATAATAGCTCTGGGCTCGGAACCAACTTGTGATGATCCAGTTTGTATGGATAATTCTACCAAGTTCTCCCTCTTGTACCAAGGCCCTTGCTTTTTGGAATACTGGGTTGGTACGTTGGTTCAGCATGATGGCGAAGACCTTCCCGCTCTCCTTGGCCGCTTGGTTCATCACCTCTACCTGCTTAGTGTAGACGCCTGCAGGTTTCTCGCACAGGACATGAAGGCCCGCTTGGAAAGCCTGAACTGCAAATACTGGGTGCAAATAATGCGGGACCGTCGGTATTATTGCATCACAAGCACCTCCTTGTATCAAAGCCTCACCACTGGTGAAGTAAGAAACTGAGGAAC